>DASPGW010000123.1 GCA_035620395.1 Desulfuromonadales bacterium
TTGGCGTTCTTCTCCTTCGGCATGTGGCACTCATGGCACTGGATGCCGGCCTTGTCGTGGACGCTCCCCCAGTAGGTCTCCATCTCGGGGTGCTGCAGCTTGACTAGGCGGGCGCCGGTCACCGCGTGCCTGAAGTCGCGAAACTTGAGCTGGTCGTAGTGCGCCAGCAGGTCGAGGGCATTCTTCATCGGGAAGTGGTTGGCCCGGCGGTCGGCCATGGTCACCTTCTCGCCGCTCTCGGGCTCGAAGCCGCCGTTGCAGTTGTACTCGACGTGGCACTGGCCGCACTGCAGGGTGGAGTTCGGCTTGTCGAGCAGGCCGATCTTGCGGAAGCCGTCGCGGAAGCTGACCACCTCGACCTTGACCCGGGAGGCGCCCTTGTCGGTATCGTAGGGACGAGTGCCATCACGCTCGACCGCCTCGATCAGGGCATCGCGGGCGATGCGCGGCCGGGTGGCGTGCGGGTCATGGCACTGGATGCAGCCGACCGGGTTCTGCACATCCTTGATCAGTTCGTTGACATCGGAGGTGCGGTCCCACTTGGCCTTCGGATCCTTGTCGCCCATGTGTTTCCATTTGAGAGCGAGATCCGAGGTTTTGCACTGCAGGCAGACCGGATTGCCGGCCGACGCCGAAACTTCCTTGGGATAGGTCTTGCCGGTGTCGACCAGCACGTCCCAGGCCTTGCCCGGGCGAGCGACCTGCCACATGTCCTTGAACTGGTAACGGCCGGAGGCGAAGCGGTCGACCACGAACTGGTCAACGACCATGAAGGCATGGGAGCGCGGCTCGTTGTGCTCCTTGGTGAAGCCGTGCGGAGCGAGGAGTTTGTCCTGCATCGGCGAGCGGCCGGTGGGGCCGCCCTTTTCCTTGCGGGCCTGCGCCTCGAAATTGACGCGATAGAAGCTGTCGTACTGGTCCTTGTGGCAACTGCCGCAGGTCGCAAGCTCCAGACTGGTGACCGGTTTCGTCGCAGAGTCTTTCAGGTGGGCTTCCATTCCGCTGTGACAGGTCTCACAGGCCAGCTTCGCATGCTTCGAACCCTGATGCAGCTGCTCGACCTCGGCGTGGCAGCCGAAGCATTCCATCTTGTCCACCCCGCCGGCCGCCTTGGCCAGCACGCCGGTCGGCAGCGCCAGCAGCGCCAGCGCAACCGCAATCCCGATCCTCTTCATTCCTTGCCTCCTCATTGGTTGATGGGTCGTGCCCTGTTCACAACAGGCGCAACAAACCTCGAATTTGCCCCGGGACCCGCCTCTCAGCAGGCACATGGCGGGACGACGGTACGCTGTCCGCTGAATGGTGACCGCCGGTCCATTAAAATATTATCGATCAATATTATCAGCCGTGCCGCGCGTGACAATTGACGCAGGTCAAATTTTGCCAAAGCAAAAGGCCCGCAGAAGCGCGGGCCTTGCCTTGAAGCAAAGACGGGGGGGGAGAAGGTCACCAGGAGGGGGAGAAGCTTTCCTTCTTGATGAAATCGCGGATGGCGTGCATATCGTCGAGACGGAGGTCGACGAACTGGACCCCCATACCGGCGGCCATCTCCGGCTTGTGCAGCAGCACCGGGTGGTTGACCCAGGCCACCCGCCCGTTGCAGCGGATGGATGTCTGCCGGTCGGGCAGGGTGAACTCCAGTTCGAGCGGCGTATCGACCGGCAATGGATCGTCCGTTTCAAGAAAAAGGCCGCCTGTGCTGATATTGACGGAGTAGTTGCAGAGCAACTGCCGGCGGCCGGGACCGTAGCGAACCTCGAGCCGTGCCCTGACCCGCTCCGCCTCGCGGCCGGCGACGGCGAGCAGCCGGCGGGCGGTATCGACGAAGAGGTGGCGGGTGATCGGCTTGAGCAGAATCTCGTCGCAACCGGCCTGCCGACACTTTGCCAGGTCTTCCTCCCGCCCACCCTGCGTCACCATGACAATCGGTGTCGAACGGAGTTCGGGGTCGCTCTTGACCCGGAGGCAACACTCGTCACCATTCATCACGGGCATATAGAGATCCATGAAGACGAGATCCGGCCGCTCGGCCGCTATGATCTCGAGGGCCTGGCGGCCGTCACGGGCCACCTGCAGTTCGATATTCTCCCGTCGGAAAAAGGTTTTTTCCAGTTCCAGAAAAAGCTCGACATCATCGGCCAGCAAGATTTTTTTCTTCCTATCCACGTTCCACTCCACCGAAAGGGCACCGCCGTTCATTGCCCATCCTACAAGAAACCAGGATTTTCCTCTGGAAAGACCACTGCGGGATTCTGTGCTTGAGCTCGCCTGCGTTCATGACTATACTGCTGCCACCTCTAAGACTGGAGTCATCGCACATGGACGAACGCTGGTTCAGCGTCATATTCTTCGGCAGCGTCGCGGGCATCGCTACCTTTCTCGGCATGTACCTGATCCTGGCACGTGCGGAGTGGAGTCGTCGCAATTCCGCCAGCCTGGTTTCCTACTCGGCCGGCGTGCTGCTCGGTGTCGGCATCCTGCACGTTTTGCCGGAGGCCCAGGAACTGAGCAGCCAGACACCGATTTACTTCCTGCTTTCCTTTGTTCTTTTCTATTTTCTCGAGCACCATCTCTTTTTTCACGCCGGCCACGAGGAGTTGCACCATGCCGGCCTGGAGGTCGCGGCGGGCCACGACGCCTGCTGTGCCGACCCGCATCCGCTGGGTGTCATTGCCTTCGCCGGCATGACTCTGCATTCGCTGATCGACGGCATGGTCATCGGCGCCGGCTTCGAGGCCGGCAGCGAAACGGGTCTGCTCTCCGCCCTGGCGGTCATCGCCCACGAGGTCCCGGAAGGGATCGCCATGCTCTCCATCCTGCTGCATTACGGCTATGCCCGCCGGACGGCCATCATCTTCACTTCGACCGTCGCCATGGCGACGCCCATCGGTGCAGTCGTAACCTACTCTCTGGTGCGCCACCTCGCGCCGGGCATTCTCGGCGCCCTCATGGCCTTCGCGGCCGGCTCCTTCGTCTACATCGCCGCCTCGGACCTCATCCCGGAATCGCACCGTGCCCGCGGGCTCAAGGGGAGCCTGGCGTTGTGCGGCGGCATCCTGACGGCCGCAATGGCCGGCTGGCTTGCCCACTTCGGGCACGCCTGAAAAAGGGGAGTCAGCGGACTCCCCCTTTTTATTTTACCGGGCACATTCGGAGGGATCGCCTTTGAGCTTGGCCAAGGCATGGCCGAGAGCGGGGAGGACGACCTCGAGGTTCTCCCGCACCCCCTTCGGGCTGCCGGGCAGATTGACTATCAGGGAATGCCGGCGCACCCCCGCCAGCGCCCGGGAAAGCATGGCGTGCGGGGTCTTGCGCAAACTTTCCATGCGCATCGCCTCGGCCATGCCGGGAATCTCCCGCTCGATCACCCGGGCGGTCGCCTCGGGGGTGACATCACGCGCCGTGAGCCCGGTGCCGCCGGTGGTCAGAATCAGGTCGACGGCGTCGCGGTCGACCCAATCCACCAGGGTGCGCACGATCAGTTCCTCCTCGTCGGGGATGACCTGGTAGCACACGACCTCGCCAAAGGAAGAGATCATCTCGCGGATGACCCGGCCGCTCTCGTCTTCCCGTTCGCCCCGCGCCCCCTTGTCGGAGAGGGTCAGGATGCCGACGCTGTAGCGGGCCTCGTTCGTCATGCCCCTTCTCCCTCCGCCAGCACCTCGATCCGGTCTCCCTTGCGCACGCTGCCGCCCCGCAGCACGACGGCGAAGATCCCCTCCTTGGGCATGACGCAGTCGCCGGCCTGGTAGAAGATCGCGCAGCGTTCATGGCAGATCTTGCCGATCTGGGTGATCTGCAGGATGGCGGTCTCGCCGACCCGCAGACGGGTTCCGACCGGCAGGGTGCAGAGGCCGATCCCCCGGGTGGTCAGATTCTCGGCGAAATCCCCAGGCCCCACGTCAAGGCCGGCAGCACGCATCTTGTCGATGCTCTCCAGGGCCAGCAGGCTCACCTGACGGTGCCAGTCGCCGCCATGCCCGTCCCCCTCGAGACCGAAGTTTTCCAGCAGCACGCCCTGGCCCACATCCGTTTTGCGTTCCCCCTTGCCGAGGCTGGTGCAGACGGCGACGATTTCTCCTTGGTTCATTCAGATGACTCCTTCAATGGCAGCGAGCCCCTCGGCCTGGATTTCACCCAAAGCCTGCATCGCCGATTAGCACTACCGCTGCTTGGTCAGCAGCATACGCCGGGCATTATTGACGATGACCTGGGAAACGCCGCGGCTCTTGGCCAGGTTCTTGATGTCTTTCTCGGTCAGGATTGTCATGTAGCGCAAGGCCTTGGGCAGCGGAGTCCGTGGATGCATGACCAGCGCTTTCTTGATTTCGTAATGCTTCACCCATTCGCGGTTGAGGGTGATCAGACGGATGAGTTCGTCGCTGGAACTCTTGTTTTTGGCCACCGCCAGGACTTCCCCCTCGGTGATACGGGGATTCTTCAGCACGGCAGACGAAACCAGCTTGTTGGGATCCTTGAGAAAAATGTTGCGCCACTCCTTGTCGCCGGTCAGCGCCATCTTGATCTTGTCGGAAACCCCCATTTCCAGGGCCATCTGGTATTTGGAAAGGTTCAGCTCTTCCTCGACGGCTTCCTCTTCGTCTTCGCCATCGCCGCCTTCCGACTCTCCGGCCGCAGTTGGATCCGCTTCGGCTTCGGTCGACTCCCCGCCGACGGCCGAGTCACCGACGGGGGTCAAGCGGGCACGGATGCCTTCGCTGGTATGCGGATTCGCCAGAAGGGCAGCAACCACCTCTGGATCGTCACAGCATCGTTGATTGTCTGCCAGCAGCGAAAGGATCGCAACGCCGGCGTGCCCGGCAAGGTGACGCAGGGTCGCCGCGGCCAGCCCGGGATGGTCCAGCAGCGGCCCGATGAGCGCCGGTTCGGATATCCGCCAGCGGACAACGAAATCGAGCAACTGCGGGTGGAGCTCGGCGCTTTCCAGAACCGGTTGCAGCGCTGTCGGGGAGATGCCCCTGAAGGTTTCCAGTGCCCGCGCCTTGATTTCCGCGTCGGCTCCGTGACAGAGGAAAAAGAGGGCGGTCACCAGATCCCTGGCAGAGAGCGGCAGTGCCCCCCGCGCCGCCGCAAGTTTTGTTTCGCGGGGGGCTTCAGGAGCAACGATGCGCGCCACCCCGGGAGAAACCTTCAGGCGCACGGTCTTGGTCTGGCTGGTCATGTGAATTCAATGCCCCTGCTTCAGGGGTCTTTCCTGACAATGGCCTCGAGGCCGGCCGCCCGGGCACGAACGGCAGCCTGCTCGGCCGCGTTTCGGTCGGCAAAGTCGCCGAAGCTGAGCAGGGAAAGCGATACTTCGGCCTCTACCGCCTCTTCCTCGACCCGGATCCCCTGCTTGTAAAGATGATCGGCGGCGCGGCGCGCCCGGTCGATATCCTGGAAGGAGCCGGCATAGACCAGCACATATTCCCCCTGCCTGAGCAGGAAGGCATTCGGCGCCACCGCCTTGAGCGAATCCAGCTTGGCTTTCCCTTCTTCGGCAAAAAACGCTCCGACCCGCAGACGGGTCATCGGCATCGTCTTGCGCAGAGACTTGACCCGCGGCTCGTAGCCGAGACGGCGCACCTGCGCTTCCGCGTCCCGCAGGTTGGCCTTGAGCAGGAAGGCCCCTGCCTGCAGGTAATAGGGGCCGGCCTTTTTCGACGCAACCTTCGACTGCGCAACGGTCTGTTCGGCGGGGGGAGGTGACGGGGGAGGCTCCGTCCTGGCCGGCGTCTCTGCAGGTGGCGCCGGGACCGTCGATTTGATCGCCGGTTTTTCCGCTTTCACCGGCACTTCCGGTTTTACCGCCGATGCGGCGGGCGCTTGTCCCGCCGGCGGCGCCGGCGGGACACTCTCGGTCTTGACCGTCGCTTCTTCCATGCTGACCGGGGGTGGCGGCAGGGCGATCGGCTGCCTGACCGGCGGCGCCGGCGGCGGGGTTTCGGGAACCGGCGGGCTGCCCAGATAAAAATAGGCAGCGGCGCCGCCAAGAACAATCAGGAGCGCCAGCAGCAGAAACATCCGGCCCGGCGATCGCTTTTCCACCGTCCCGGATTCGCCCAGATTCCGGCGCAACTCCTCCTCGATCATGGCAGCGCCCGGATCCTGTTCAACCGGCTCCGCTTGGTCCTCGAACCCAAAATCGTCCTTCTCCGTCATTGCGGGTCTCCTCATTGCAGGATCGGTCCGGCAGTTACTCTTCTTTCTTCACCTCGGCCAGTATCCTGGCCGTCAGGTGCGGGGGAACTTCCTCATACTGGGAGAACTCCATGGTGAAGAGCCCCCGGTCGGAGGTCATCGAGCGCAGATCAGGAGCATATTTGAGAACTTCGGCCATCGGCACCTGAACCGAGATGACCTGGCTTCCGGACTGGGGTTCGACGCCGAGCACCTTGCCGCGCCGGGAGTTCATGTCGCCGATCACGTCGCCCATGCAATCGTCGGGGACGGTGATCTCCATATGCATGATCGGTTCCAGCAGCACCGGGCTGGCGGTCTCCATCGCCTTCTTGAATCCCATCGAACCGGCAATCTTGAATGCCATCTCCGAGGAGTCGACGGAATGATGGCTGCCGTCGAAGAGGGTTACGCGAAAATCCTGGACCGGGTAGCCGGCCAGTATCCCGTGCCGCATCGCTTCCTGAACCCCCTTGTCGACCGCCGGGATGAACTGGCGGGGGACGACGCCGCCGACGACCTTGTCGACGAATTCGTAGCCGGAACCGCGCGGCAGCGGCTCAACCTCGATGTGGACATCGGCAAACTGCCCGCGACCGCCGGACTGCTTCTTGTGCCGGTAGTGCTGCTTGACCGCCTTCTTGATCGTCTCGCGGTACGGGACCTTGGGCTCCTTGAGCAGAACCTCTACACCGTACTTGCGCTTGAGCTTCTCGACCGCCACCTCGACGTGAACCTGACCCATCCCGGAGAGGATCATTTCCTTCGTCTCCTCGTCGCGCAGAAACTGCAGGGTGGGGTCCTCCTCCATGAGCTTGTGCAGCGAGCTCATGATCTTGTCCTCGTCCCCCTTGCTCTTGGCCTGCAGGGCGAAGGAGATCACCGGCTTGATCGTCAAAGGGCTTTCGAAGACGATGGGATGGGCGCCATCGCAGAGAGTGTCGCCGGTGGAAGTCTCCTTCAGCTTGGCCACGGCCACGATATCGCCGGCCTCGGCCACCGCGACCGGCTTCTGCTTCTTCCCTTCGAGCTCGAAGAGTTGGCCGATGCGCTCGGTCGTATCCCGGTTCGGATTGTAGACGACCGAGTCGCTTTTCAGGGTACCGGAATAGACGCGGAAGAGAGAAAGCTTGCCGGCATAGGGGTCGTTAACCGTTTTGAAGACCATGGCCGAGAACGGTTCCGCCGGGTCGGGACGGCGCTGCTCCTTTTCGCCTGTTTTCGGATTTTTGCCGTACTGGATCCCCTTGTCGATGGGGGAGGGAAGACAGTTGACGATATAGTTGAGCAGATTGCGCACCCCGATGTTGGCGGTAGCGCTGCCGCAGAGGACCGGAGTGAACACTTTCGTCAGGGTCCCCTCGCGCAGGCCGAGCAGGATCTCGTCCTTCGTCAGCTCCCCCTGCTCCAGATACTTCTCCATCAGCACGTCATCTCCTTCGGCCGCCGCCTCCACCATGAGGTTGCGCAGGCGTTCGGCTTCCGGCAGGTATTCGGCGGGGATGTCGGTCTCGTCATAGGTTCCGGCATCGTCGAACTTGAAAAAGCGCGCCTTCATGTCGACCAGTTCGATGATCCCCTTGAACTCCTCCCCTTCTCCGACCGGCATGGATACGGCGACCGCCCTGGTTTTGAGGGTCTTCGACAGATCATCGACAGTCTTGAGAAAATCTGCCCGCTCGCGGTCCAGCTTGTTGACGAAAACGATGCGCGGGATTTCGAATTCCTGCGCCCACTGCCAGATCTTGACCGATTGGGCCTTCACCCCGTCGACCGCCGAGACGACCAGAACGGCGCCGCCCAGGATGCGCATGCAGTTGCGCGTGTCATGCAGAAAGTTGGTATAGCCGGGGGTATCGACAATGTGCAGGCTGTTCCCCTTCCACTCGCAGTGGTCGAGGCTGGAAGTGATGGTGATGCCGCGCTTGATCTCCTCGGGTTCGAAATCCATGGTCGACGTCCCCTCGTCGACCTTGCCGAGGCGATCGATCATGCCGGTGTTGTAGAGAATCGCTTCGGTGAGTGACGTCTTGCCGGCGCCCCCCTGACCGACGATGCCCAGGTTCCGGATTTGTGCCGTTTCGTACTTTCCCATGACCGCTCCTTTCATTCCATCGTTGATGAGGAATCTGGTTAAAGGATTACTGACAGGAAACAACGAACATGGCGGTGTACTACCCGCGCTCAAGCATCATAGCTCGCAGCTCGCTGCAAGAGCCAAGAGCCAGGAAAAAGATTAAAGGCCGGATTTGTTGCGATTGTAAATGATACGCAACCCCTCCAGCGTCAGATTCGGGTCGACTTCGTCAATGGTCTGGGCAGCCGGCGCGATCTGTCCGGCCAGACCGCCGGTGGCGACAACCAGAGGCTCGTCCCGCGCCTCCAGCTTCATCCGCCCGACGATCCCGTCCACCAGCCCGGCGTAGCCGAAAAAGATCCCCGCCTGCATGCTGTTGACCGTGTTCTTGGCAATGATCTGCGGCGGACGGGAAAACTCGACGCGCGGCAGTTTGCTGGCCCTCTCGAAGAGGGCCTCGGCGGAGATGCCGAGCCCCGGGGCGATGGCTCCCCCCTGGTAGACTCCCCTGGCGGAGATGTAGTCGAAGGTCGTTGCGGTACCGAAATCGACGACGATCAGGCTGCGCCGGAATTTCTCGTAGGCCGCCACCGCGTTGACGATGCGGTCGGCGCCGACTTCCTTGGGGTTGTCGTACTGGATCGGCATGCCGGTCTTGATCCCGGGGCCGACGATATAGGGCTTGAGCCGGAAATAGTCGCTGCAGAGCCCCTCCAGGGTATTCAGCATGGGGGGAACGACGCAGGAGATGATGACGTCGCGGATATCGGTGAAATGGATATCGGAGAGCTGGAAGAGTTCATGGATGAGCATGGCGTACTCGTCCACGGTGCGGGACTTGTCGGTGGTCACCCGCCAGCTGCGCACCAGCTGCTCTTCCTGGTACATCCCCAGAACGGTATTGGAATTGCCGACATCGATGACTAAAAGCATGGAAACCCGTAATTGGTTGCCTGTGATTCGGGACCTTGGCGCTCGGACCCGGGACTCGTGTAAGTTTAAACCGGCCGCACGTCGCCGGCCAGCACCTTTTCGGCCCGGCCGTCGGGCAGCCGCAGCAGCAGGGCACCATCGTCATCGAGCCCCTCGACCCGACCCTGCACGCGGCGACTCTGGTAATCGACCTCCACCTGCCGGCCGATCAGGTCGAAGAAGGCTTCCCAGGCCTTGAGAACCGGCGGGAAACCTGCCTCCAGGTAAAGTGCGTAAAGGCTGTCGAGATGGTGCAGCAGGGCCCGGGCGAAGGCTGCCCGGGAAATCGGTTCTCCCTTTTCCAGGGCCAGCGAAGTGGCCGGATAGCGCAGATCGGCGGGAAACTGATCGGAGCGCATGTTGAGATTGACGCCGATGCCGAGGATCACGTAGTGAATCCCCTCGGTTTCGGCGCTCATCTCGTTGAGCAGGCCGGCAATCTTGCGGCCGCGCAGCAGAACATCGTTGGGCCACTTGACGCTCGGCGCCAGGCCGCTGATCTCCGCCACCGCCCGGGCAACGGCCACGGCCGAGAGGAAGCTCAGTTGGGGCGCATGATAAGGCAGGATCGGCGGCCGCAGCAGCACCGAGACATAGAGATTCACCCCCGGCGGCGAGATCCAGCTGCGGCCGAGGCGCCCCTTGCCTGCCGTCTGCCGATCGGCGATGACTACTGTCCCCTCGGCCGCTCCCGCCTCCCCCAGGTCATGCGCCCGCAGATTGGTCGAATCGGTCGTCTCGTAATAGACGACCTCGCGGCCGATCCGGCGCGTTTCCAGGCCGGCCTGGATCTCCGTCGGAATGAGGGTGTCGGGAGTGCCGGTCAGTCGGTAGCCCCGGGAGGTGACTGCCTCGATGGTGTAGCCGAGTTCGCGCAGTTGCCGGACCTGCTTCCAGACGGCCGTGCGGGAGACTCCCAGCGACTGGCTGAACTCTTCTCCGGAGACGAACTGCCCCGCCTTTTCCCGCAGCAGCCGGAGGATCTCTTCCTGCGCGTTTTTAGCCGTCATCGACATTCCCGAAATTGATGCAAAATCCTTTCACCACAGAGTTCACAGAGGGCACAAAGAAAACCTAAAATTCGTTTCACGCGGATCAAGTCTGATAACTTCTGATAAAAACGATTTAAATGCTTTGATCTAACCTTCCGGTTCATGCTTGA
>DASPGW010000124.1 GCA_035620395.1 Desulfuromonadales bacterium
TCGTCGATGAAGAGGAGGATACGCCCGGCGCTCTCGCGAATCTCGGCCAGCACCGCCTTGAGCCGCTCCTCGAACTCGCCGCGGTACTTGGCGCCGGCGATCAGGGAACCCATGTCGAGCGCGTAGACGGTCTTGTTCTTGAGCCCCTCGGGGACGTCGCCGCGCACGATGCGGTGCGCGAGGCCTTCGACGATGGCGGTCTTCCCCACCCCCGGTTCGCCGATCAACACCGGGTTGTTCTTGGTCTTGCGCGAGAGGATGCGGATGACCCGGCGGATCTCGGCATCCCGGCCGATGACCGGGTCGAGCTTCCCCTTGCGCACCTCCTTGACCAGATCGCGGCCGTACTTCTCCAGCGCCTCGTAGGTCCCTTCCGGATCGGGGGAGGTCACCCGCTGGTGGCCGCGCACCGAGGTGAGGGCCTCCAGCAGCCGGTCGCGGCTGATCTTGAATTGTCCGAACAGGCGTCCGGCAGCGGTCGCCGATCCTTCCTCGACCAGGGCGAGGAGCAGGTGTTCGACGCTGACGTACTCATCCTTGAGACGCTTCGCTTCCTCCTCCGCCTTGAGCAGCAGCTTGTTGAACCGCTGGGTGACGTAAATCTTGCCCGCTTCAATACCGGGACCGGAGACGCTGGGCCTTTTGTCGAGCTCGGCCTGTACCGCCCGGCTGAAGCTTTCGACCGGCACCTCCATTTTCTGCAGCAGTCGCGGGATCAATCCCCCTTCCTGCTCGAGCAGGGCAAGCAGCAGGTGTTCGCCGTCGACTTCCACGTGCCCGCGCCGGAGGGCGACATTCTGAGCCGCCTGCAAAGCCTCCTGGGTCTTGACCGTCATCCTGTTGATATCCATGATGCATCCTTTCACTCAGATCTGCTTCCCAAGTATACAAGAGACCAAGGTCTTTTCTGCCCCTCATGACAAAGGGCCGGGGGATATCCCACCCGGCCCTTTGTCTCCCCGTCATCAGTGGACGGTGACTTCGATCTTGCGCGGTCGAGCCGCAGCGGCCTTGGGCATTCGGACCGTCAGCACGCCGTCCTTGAGATCGGCCGCCACCTTGTCGAATTCCAGCGTGTCCGGCAACTGGAAGCGCCGGTAGTAGCCGGTCGTCCCGAATTCACGGAAAAGCGCCCCCTCGTCGGCAACAGTCGGTGCCAGGGCCTCGATGGTCAATACCCCTTTGTCGATGCCGAGGCTGAGGCGATCCTTCGGCACCCCGGGCAGGTCGGCCACCAGAGTCATGGCTGATTCGTTCTCAAAAATATCGACGGCCGGAACCAGCCAGCTGTCGATTTTCCGGGTGCCGGCGACATCCACATCGCCTGCTTTCCCTTTGCTGATGGTCAGTTCCTTTTCGCTCATGGTCTCGCTCCTTTGGTCACTGAACATGTTTCTGAATTTTTCGAACATGGCCGAACCTCGTTGCCGCGATCAGGCGGCCTTGATTTCGATCCGTTTCGGCCGGGCCGTTTCCGCTTTGGGCATGGTGACGGTCAGCACGCCGTCCCGGTAGTCGGCCTTCACCCCCTCGGTGTCGATGTCGACAGGGATGTCGATGGTCCGCAGGAAGCGCCCGACACCCCGTTCACGCCGATGCCAGGAAACGTTCTCGATGCCATTCTTCCGCTCTCCGGCAAGGGTCAGCGTGTTCCTGAGCACCGTCATCTCCAGTGCCTTGGCATCGACTCCCGGCAGCAGCGCCTCGACATAGACGTTGTTGGCATCCTCCCGCAGGTTGATGCGCGGATAGCTGCGGCCGCCGATGGCAGTGGCGAATGACGGTTCCAGCACCTGCCCGAGGCCGACGCCGCGGAACAGATTGTCCATTTCCCGTGTGATGTTTTCCATTTCCCTGAAGAGATCCCAGCTTGCCATGGTTCTTTTCCTCCTTGCTTGGGGTTTTGATCCCGGTCGCGGCCGGGGCTAGCATTTTTTCGAGTCTGCCCAATCCTGTTTCAACCGGCGTGCCAGAACTGCAGAAGAGGAAAAAATGCTTATTTTTGGCTACTTACAAGGATGGAGCAAAAATGGAAGGCTCTTGCGACGTTGCCTGAGCCTGTCGCAGGCAACACTTGCGACGCTGCAGGGGAATACATGGAAAGCAGGCAGGAAGGAATTCGAACAACGGGCAGGGTTGGGGAATAAAAAAGAATAAAAAAAAGCGAGCCCACGGCCAGGAGGGGGGGAGGCCGTGGGCTCGCCGTGACCAGGAGGTCACTTTTGCGGTAATTATTACTTTCGACGCTTGCGGTTGTCAACTACAAAGTTGGCGCATCCTCCAGGTCCTCGCGCTGCAGTTGCAACCTTTCCAGGTACCGATAAAGCGTCGCCCGGTGGACGCCGAGCAGACGCGCTGCACCGGCCAGATTGCCGCCGGCGGCGCGATAAGCCTTGCCGATTTCCTCGGCATCGAGTTCGAGCGGCCGGGTGGAACGGCGCGCGGGTTTCCGGGAGGGTACGAGTTCAGCCTCTAAAAACGTCTGCGGGCCGGCGGCCAGCAGACGCTGCGCGGAGACCAGAGGATAAGGCGGGGTGATCGGCCGGGAGCTTCTGCTCTCGGCAGTTGCACCCCCCCACTGGCCGGGGGCGAAATCCTGCCGCTCGCGCACCCATTCGGCGAAGGCACGGGCGCCGATGACCTCCGACTGTGTCTCGATAAAGACCCGTTCAAGGACGTTGCGCAGTTCGCGAACGTTGCCAGGCCAGAAGTAGGACTGCAGCAGCGCGATCGCCTCGGAAGTCAGCCGCTCGATGCGTCGGCCGTACTTGCGGGAAAAGACGTGGAGGAAATGGTCGACCAGGGCGGGAATATCCTCGGGACGCTCGCGCAGCGGCGGCAAATGGATGCGCAGGACGCTGAGCCGATGGTAGAGATCGGCGCGAAACCGCCCCTGGCCGACGGCCTGTTCGAGCGGAACGTTGGTCGCCGCCACCACCCGCACGTCGACCTGGCGTTCCTCCTCGGCGCCGACCCGTTCGATACGCCCGGACTCCAGCGCCCGCAACAGCCGGGACTGGGTGTGCAGAGGCATGTCGCCAATCTCGTCGAGGAAGAGGGTGCCACCGTCGGCCCGCTCGAAACGCCCCTTGTGGGTGCGCACGGCGCCCGTGAAGGCCCCTTTCTCGTGGCCGAAGAGCTCCGATTCGAGCAGTTCCTCGGCGATCGCCGAGCAGTTCACCGCAACGTAGGGACCGTCAGCACGGGAGCTGCGCTCGTGCAGAGCGCGGGCGACCAGTTCCTTGCCGGTGCCGGTCTCGCCGGTGACCACCACCGCTGCCTCGGTCGGAGCGTAGAGGGCGATCTTGCGGAAGACTTCCCGCATCGCCGCGCCGGTGCCGACCAGCCCCTGGAACGCGGCGACCGATTTTGCCTCGGTCGCCGCCAGCGGCCGGAAGGTGAAACTGACCCGGCGGCGGCGATAGTCCTCGGAGAGCCCGCCCGCAATCACCTCGGCGACCAGAGTCGCCCCCTCGCCGCCGCTCAGGCGCACCCGGATGCCGGACAGGGGCTCGTTACGCTCCGCCGCTTCGCGGGCCAGCTCCGACAAAGACGGAACGGCGCCGGACAAGAGCTGCTCCAGCCGACGACCGCGCACCTCGGCGGCATCCAACCCCGCCAGCTGAGCCAGGTGCGGAGCCAGACGGAGAACGCGCCACGCCTCCCCGGTCCCCTCCACCACCAGATCGGGAATGGTAGCAGGCAGCTGCGATACCGAAGAATGCGGGATGTGGGAACTGTCGGACATTGAATCTTTTCCCCGGGGAGAAACCTGAGTTCGTGAAAAATTTCGATTGACCGCGGAGAACGCGGAGGCAAATCATGATCTTAAGGGTTTTCTCCGCGACCTCTGCGACCTCCGCGGTGAAAAATCAGCATTTACGATCTCTTCAAAAACTGAACTGCGACAATTTAACCTTTCGCCGGCGGAAGTTCAAGGGAGCAGAGGCGCAGGCGGCTGTGCGGCCAGCTTGATCCCCCATAACAAAAAAGGCTCCGCGGAAATACCGCGGAGCCTTCAATTACGAGTGTAAGCCTGAATCAGATCTTGCGCACGTTGGCGGACTGGGGGCCTTTCTGCCCCTGGACCACGTCGAACTCGACCCGGTCACCTTCGGCCAGGGATTTGAAACCTTCGCCGCCGATCGCCGAGAAGTGCACGAAAACGTCGGGACCATTGTCCTGCTGAATGAAACCGAACCCCTTGGCGTCGTTGAACCACTTGACCGTACCCTGTGCCATTGCGTTTGCTCCTTTTTTGTTCCCTGTGGAACCGTTTGAGAAAAACGGGTGAAGCGACCACAAAAAAACCGCTCAACCCTCTGGGTCTGTGCGGTTTTCGTTTAACTGACTGACGATCGATCTGTCCGACAACCAAATGAACCTGCACAAACTAACCAGTTTCGCTTCTATCACAGATGCCACGGCAAAAGCAACCATTAATTTTTAAACCGGCAAAAAATTGTTTTACGCCCTCCCTGACAAATACAGGCAGGATTTGGAGATATTCAGCTTTCCCAGGCTGAGCAAAAATGTCCGGATACAAGGCGCACGAATTCCTGCTGAATAAGGCGTACCTGAAAGGCAGGTCGTTGACGCAGGACGAGGGTGGATCCGTAGAGGGTGCTCATCAGCCGCCTAAAGGGTGTGGCGTACGATCTCTCCCTCGATCATGTAGAGCACGTCCTCGGCGATGTTGGTCGCCAGGTCGGCGATGCGCTCCAGGTGGCGGGAAACCGAAAGGTATTGGACGAGGGCGTCGATCCGCTCCGGGTGCTGCCGGATCTGCTCCTTGACCAGCGCATAGTTCTCCCGGTGCTGGGTGTCGACCTCGTCGTCGAGCGTGCAGGTCTGCCGAGCCGCCCGCTCGTCTAGGTTGACCAGGGCGTCGAGGGCCTGCTTCAGCATCGCCTGCACCTTGCGCCCCATCTCGGGGTAATCGAAAGGCGGCGGAATCTTGCCGACCTCGTTCAGGCCGCGGGTGCGCTCGGCAATATTGACCGCCAGATCGGCGATCCGCTCGAGGTCGTTATTGATCTTGAGTACCGAAATGATGAAGCGCAGATCGGCGGCGACCGGCTGATGCAGGGCGAGGATCTTCAGACATTCCTCCTCCAGGTCGACCTCCATCTGGTCGACCACCTCATCGCCGCCGATCACCTTCTCGGCCAGCGCCAGGTCCATCGTCGCCAGCGACTGCACGGCCTGCTGTACCGTTTCCTCCACCACGGCCGAGAGGGCGAGGATCATTTTCTTGAGCTTTTCCAGCTCCCGCTGAATGTGTTGCGTCATCTGCTCTTCCCCCTTAGCCGAACCGGCCGGTGATATAGTCTTCGGTCTGCTTGTTCTTCGG
>DASPGW010000125.1 GCA_035620395.1 Desulfuromonadales bacterium
CAGGCGGCTGGCCCCCTGCCGCACGACCAGGTCGGCCGCCTCGACGCTGACCGCACCCTCCTGCCAGCGACCGGAGAGTACGCCGGAAAACTCGCCGCCGCCCGGCAGGCGGGCAGCCAGCCGGACCCGTTCCACCGCGACGGTTCCGGCCGTCGCCTGCAGGTCGCCGGCCACGGTCAGCTCCCGCAGCCGCGCCACCGGGGGCGACAGAGCGAACCCGAAAGTCGTGGCAAGCTTCGCCGGCGATGGCGCGGCAAAGCGCCAGCGTCCGCCGAAGCGTTCATCGCTCCAGGTCCCCGCCAGCTGCAGCCGGGCCTGCGCCGGCAGGGCAGCCTCCGCATCGACCTCCCAGGCATCGGCGACGGCCGCCAGCTGCAGGTGCAGGCTCTCCCAAGGCCACCGCTCGCCCTGGCGACGGACCTCTCCGGCTGCCGTCTGCAGCCGAAGGGAAAGCCGCTCGCCATCGATCCCGAGAGTCAGACGGGGCGCCGTCACCCCCCAGGCCAACTCCAGCGGCCAGGGTGGCGCGCGGTCGAGGGCGGCCAGCAGTCGGGCGGCCTCGGCGTCATTCAACTGCGCCAGAGCCAGGGTGACTTCGAACGCTTCGGCGCCCGGCGCAAGGGTGACCGGCGTCTGCAGCAGGGAGCGGCCGGACCAGAGCAGATCGGTGATCGTCAGCTCCGGCCGCCCCTCCCAAATGCCGTGGCCGGCAAAGGCCAGCGTCACACCCGGCTCCTTGCCGAGCAGGGCGGCCACTTCGAGCGTGAACCGGGAATCGAGATTCCCCGCGGCCTCAATTTGCCGCAGGAGCAGGCGATCCTTTCCCAAGGCCAGAAGCAGGCTGCCTTCCTCTACCGTCCAATCCTCCACCCGCAGTGGTGGTTGCGGCGGCCAGAAAACTGGACCGCCGCCAGCTCTACCGGCACCTTCCCACTCCAGATCCGGCTGCCGGACCGCCACCGACTCCAGCCGTCGCTGCCAGAGGCCGGCGAAGGTATAGCGAACGACCACCCGCTCAACCCTAAAGCGAAACTCGCCGGGCCGCGCAACCTGCACTCCGGTCAGCTCAAGCCGGCCCCAGTCCAGTTCCAGGCGGTCGAGATGAACCTCGCCTTGCAGAGCCGTCGCCGCCTGGGTCTCGACCCACGGCCGCAGCCTCCCGTCGACGATTCGGTCGAAGTTGAACCCGACAAGCGCGGCGAGGGCGATGAGGGTGAAACCGATTGTCAGGAGTAAGCGGCGCATCGGCTGTCCCTGCCTTTTGGGGATTGCACAACAAGTATAATGGAGGCCGCTGCAAGAGCCAGCCCTCACACCGTCCGGTGGCAACTCCGGCCATTCGCACTATAATGGTGACAGCCGAGTCGAGATCGTTGCCCGTACGCATCATATTCAAGGAGAACGTCATGAAGCAGACATTGATCGCCATCGGTATGGTGCTGGCCTGCTCGATTGCTGCGCAGGCAGCCGTCAAGGGAGAAGAAGTGACCTATGGGGACAAAGAGATGCCGCTGAAAGGCTACCTGGCCATTGACGACGCCGTCACCGGCATGCGCCCCGGCGTCCTGGTGGTGCACGAATGGTGGGGTCTCAACGACTATGCCCGCAAACGGGCGCGGATGCTGGCCGAACTGGGTTTCGTCGCGCTGGCGGTCGACATGTACGGCGAGGGGAAGACGGCCGGGCATCCGGACGACGCTGGCAAATTCGCCGGCGAACTGCGCAAGAACCTGCCACTGGCCGAGGCGCGTTTTCTGGCGGGCCTGAATTTTCTGCGCCAGCAGCCGAAGGTCGATGTGGAGAAAATCGCGGCCATCGGCTACTGTTTCGGCGGCGGCGTGGTGCTGGAGATGGCCCGCGCCGGTGTCGACCTGGACGGCGTAGCGAGCTTCCACGGCAGCCTGGACACGGCCAACCCGGCCACACCCGGCAAAGTCAAGGCGAAGGTCCTGGTCCTGAACGGGGCCGACGACCCCTTCGTCACCCCGGAGCAGATCGCCGCCTTCAAAAAGGAGATGGAGGCCGCCGACGTCGATTACCGCTTCGTCAACTATCCGGGAGCCAGGCACAGCTTCACCAGCCCCGAGGCCGACGCCTTCGGCAAGAAGTTCAACCTGCCGCTTGCCTATGACCAGGCGGCGGACCGCAAGTCGTGGCAGGCGATGCAGGAGTTCTTCGCCCGGATTTTCCAGTAGGGGGAAGGACGGCCGTCGCGAAAGGAGACAAACTTGCTGGGAGCCATCGCC
Source organism: Desulfuromonadales bacterium (assembly GCA_035620395.1). Lineage (NCBI taxonomy): Bacteria > Pseudomonadati > Thermodesulfobacteriota > Desulfuromonadia > Desulfuromonadales > Desulfuromonadales bacterium. The sequence continues at coordinate 2,247 of DASPGW010000125.1, forward strand.
GGCGACATCATCGGCTCGATTTACGAACATTCGCCGATCAAGACCAGGGATTTCCCCCTGTTCGATCCCCGCTGCCGCTTCACCGACGATTCGGTGCTGACCATCGCCGTGGCCAAATCGATCCTCGACGGCACCGGCTATCTCGAGAGCCTGCGGGAGTTCGGCCGGCGCTACCCGGATGCCGGCTACGGCGGCACCTTCCGGCGCTGGCTGCT
>DASPGW010000126.1 GCA_035620395.1 Desulfuromonadales bacterium
GGTCGCCCGCGAGCAGCTGCGCCAGGGTTACCTCGATGCCGACATGGGGATCTCCGGCGCCAACATCGCCGTCGCCGAGACCGGCGGCATCGCCCTGGTCACCAACGAGGGGAACGCCCGGCTGGTCACCACCCTGCCGAAAATCCATGTCGCCCTGGTCGGCATCGAGAAGCTGGTGCCGAAGCTCGAGGATGCCGCCCGCATCCTGCAGGTCCTGCCGAAGAATGCCACCGGCCAGCTGCTGACCTCCTACGTCAGCTGGATCACCGGCGCCGTCCCCTGCGGCGAGGCGGAGAAGGAGCTGCACATCGTGCTGCTCGACAACGGCCGCGGCGCCCTCGCCGACTCCCCCCACTGCCGCGACGCGCTGCGCTGCATCAAGTGCGGCGCCTGCGCCAACGTCTGCCCCGTCTACCAGACGGTCGGCGGCCATGTCTTCGGGCACATCTACATCAGTGCCATCGGCATCATCCTTACCGCCTTCTTCCACGGCCTCGACAAGGCGGCGGAGATCGTCCGCGCCTGCATCGGCTGCCGGGCCTGCGTGGCGGTCTGCCCGAGCCAGATCGACCTGGAGAGCATCATCCTGCATCTGCGCGAGGTGGTCGGGGAGGAGGAAGGCATCGGCGCCGGCAAGACGCTGGTCTTCAAGAAGGTGATGCGCAACCGCAAGCTCTTCCACACCCTGATCCGCGCCGCCAGCCTGCTGCAGAAGCCGGTGACCAAGGGGGAACGGACCATCCGCCATCTGCCGATGTTCTTCTCGTCGCTGACCGAATGGCGCACCCTGCCGGCCATCGCCGAAAAGCCGCTGCGCGACATCATCGACAGCATCCCGCAGAAGGTCGACAAGCCCCGCTTCCGGGTCGCCTTCTTCGGCGGCTGCGCCAACGATTTTCTCTATCCCGAACTGGGTCGCGATCTGGTCAAGGTGATGAACCACCTCGGCGTCGAAGTCTTCTACCCGCAGGAGCAGAACTGCTGCGGCATCCCCGCTCTCTACTCCGGCGACCGGGAGACCGCGGTCGAACTGGCGGAGCAGAACGTCAGTGCGATGCTCGCCGGCAACCCCGACTACGTGTTGACCACCTGCCCGACCTGCTCCATGGCCCTGCAGCGTGACTTTGTCGACCACCTCAGAGACAACCCGGTCTGGGCCGAAAAGGCGGAGCGCCTCTCGGCGATCACCATGGACGCCGCCAAATTCATTGCCGATGTCCTCAACGCCGCCGATGCCTTCAAGGGGCTGGCCGACCCGGTCAAGGTTACCTACCACGACTCCTGCCACCTCAAACGCGGCGCCGGCGTCTGGCAGCAGCCGCGCGCGCTGCTCGCCGCCTCCGGGCGGGAAGTGGTGGAGATGGCGCACGCCGACCGCTGCTGCGGCTTCGGCGGCTCCTACTCCTTCACCAGCCACCCCAACATTGCCCGCAACATCCTGGCCGACAAGGTGGCCGACATCGAAAAGACCGGTGCCGCCTGCGTCGCCATGGACTGCCCCGGCTGCCTGATGCAGATCCGCGGCGGCCTGGAAAAGCAAGGGACGGCGGTCCGCGCCGCCCACACCATCGAACTGCTTGCCGAAACCCTCGACTGATCGCCACCACCCGCGAAGACACTCCTCTCTCTTCTGGCCCCGGCAGCAACGCCGGGGCAATTTTTTTGTCGCCCCCTCCCCTTTGCAGTCCAGCTCGCCCTCCTCTCCATCCGCGGTATAATGGGGGCATAAATAGCCTTCTCTCCCGAGAGATGAGAATTCCCCCTGACGGAATTTTCCGGAAAGGAGTTCGCCATGCTACCGTTGTCTCTTCTTCGAGCGTCATTGCTGACAACCCTGGTCTTCCTGATCCTGGTCACTCTCCCGGCCGCGGCGGCCGACCTCCTCCCCCCCGCAGAGGCCGGCGCCAAGGCTTTCCTGGAGTCTTCTCCCCGCCATCACGAATGGGTCAATATTCCCCTGCCCGGTTCAGAAAGGAAGATTTCCACCTTCGTCGCCTTCCCCGAGCGCAAGGAGAAGGCGCCGGTGGTGATCGTCATCCACGAGGTTTACGGCCTCACCGACTGGATTCGTGCCGTCGCCGACAGCCTGGCGGCGGCCGGATTCATCGCCATGGCCCCCGATTTCCTCACCGGGCGAGGGCCGGGGGGCGGCGACACCGGAGCTTTCGCCAGCCGGGACGATGTGGTCAAGGCGGTGCGGGAGATCCCGCCGCCGGAGGTGGTCAGCGTGCTGAACGCGGTGGCCCGCTACGGAGCGACCCTGCCGGCGGCCACGGACAAGTTGGCAACGATGGGATTCTGCTGGGGCGGCGCCCAGAGCTTCTTCTACGCCACGGCACAGCCCGATCTCGACG
>DASPGW010000127.1 GCA_035620395.1 Desulfuromonadales bacterium
AGGAGACGATCCGGGCGATCAAGCAGGCGGTGCCGCAGCTCACCGTCATCACCGACGTCTGCCTCTGCGAGTACACCGACCACGGCCACTGCGGCGTGATCAAGAACGGCGACGTCGACAACGACGAAACCCTGCAGCTGCTCGCCGCCGAGGCACTCTCCCACGCCCGGGCCGGCGCCGACATCGTCGCCCCTTCCGACATGATGGACGGCCGGGTGGCGGCGATCCGCGAGATGCTGGACGCCAACGGCTTTTCCCACATCCCGGTGATGAGCTACGCCGTCAAGTACGCCAGCGCCTACTACGGTCCCTTCCGCGAGGCGGCCGAGAGCACTCCCCAGTTCGGTGACCGCAGAAGCTACCAGATGGACCCGGCCAACCGCCGCGAGGCCTTCCGCGAGGCGACCCTCGACGTGCAGGAGTGCGCCGACTTCCTCATGGTCAAGCCGGCTCTGGCCTACCTCGACATCCTGCGGGATCTCAAGGAGCGCTTCGACCTGCCGCTGGTGGCCTACAATGTCTCCGGCGAGTACAGCATGATCAAGGCGGCGGCGGCCAAAGGGTGGATCGACGGCGACCGGGTGATGCTGGAGACCCTGGTCGGCATGAAGCGCGCCGGCGCCGATCTGATCATCACCTATCACGCCAAGGAAGCGGCAAAACTGCTGCGCTGATGCGATAAACTCTTGCTCTAATCTCACCACGAAGCACACGAAAGACCGCGAAGAAATCCCTGGAATGGATTTCCCGTCGAGTTCTTCGTGCTCTTCGTGGTGAATCATTTATACTTCATGGCATGGCCCAGGAAATCCCAGCACCTGAAAAGCTGACCCGCAGCGAGACCATCACCGCCCTGTCCCACTACTATCGGGGCGAGGTGACGCGCAGCCTTGCCTGGCGGCAGCGCCTCGACCATACCACCAACTGGGCGGTCGGTGCCGCGGCGGCCCTGCTCGGTTTCGGATTTTCCCATCCGGAGATCCACCACAGCCTCTTTTTCTTCGCCCTTGCTCTCGTCTACGTCCTGCTCTTCGTCGAGGCCCGGCGCTACCGTTTTTACGACGCCTACGAGTACCGGGTGCGCCTGCTCCACCAGAACTTCATTTACGGAGTGCTGACGGGAAAGCTGGAGGTCGAAGAAGGTTCCTTCTGGCTCGCCGAGCTCGCCTCGGACCTGAAGTATCCCCAGTACAAGATGGATTTTCTGCATGCTCTCGGCCGCCGGCTCCACGCCAATTACGCCTACCTCTTCGGTATTCTGCTCGTCGGCTGGCTGGTCAAGATCAAACTCCACCCCGTACCCGCCCGCACCTGGGGGCAATATCTCGAGCAGGCGAGTCTGGGCAACCTGCCCGGCTGGGTGACGCTCCTCTTCATCCCGTTGTTTGCCGCGCATATCCTGGTCCTGGTCCGCCTCAGCCGCAAACCCGGCGGCGGTCGGGATTTTCTCTATTCCGGCTCTCGTCATGACGGCACAACGGCGCCATGATCCCCTTCCCTTCACTCCCCGAGCGATGCCCGCATGAATGAATATTGCAAGACGACCCTCGCCAACGGCCTGCGGGTGGTGACCGTGGAAATGCCGCACCTGCACAGCGCCGAGATGGCCTGCTACGTCAAGGTCGGCGGTCGCAACGAGGAACTCGCCACGGCGGGGATTTCCCACTTTCTCGAGCACATGATTTTCCGCGGCACCGGCGACTTTCCGACCAGCCTCGAGTTGGAGCGGGCCTTCGAGGCAATCGGCGGCGCGGTCAACGCCGCCACCGATGCCGAAACCACCTGCTACCACTCGCGCCTGCATCCCGACCGGATCGCCGAAGGGGCGGCCCTCTTCGCTTCCATGCTGCGCCGGCCGCTGCTCGCCGACCTGGAGATCGAGCGGCGGATCATCCTCGAGGAAGCACTGGAAGATCTCAACGAGCGCGGCGAGGAGGTCAACCCCGACAACCTGACAGCCCGGCTGCTTTGGCCCGGACACCCGCTGAGCCTGCCCACCATTGGCACCCGTGATTCGATCCGCGGCATCGGCCCGGAGGGTCTGCGCCGCTACCACGCCGCTTATTACACCCCTGGGAACGCCGTGCTGGTTGTCGCTGGCCCGGTTGGCCACGAGGCGGTCACGGCGGCTGTCGCCGAGCATTTCGGTGACTGGCGGGGGGCGGCCGTCCCGCCAACTCTGCTGCATCCCGGCAGCGACGGGCAAGGCTCTCCCGAGACAATCTGGGTGCACGATTCCGACTCCCAGGTCTCCGTCCAGTTCGCCTTTCGCCTCCCCGGCCGGCTGAGCCCGCACGCCGTCCCGCTGCGCGTGCTGCGCAGGATTCTCTCCGGCGGCGGCACCTCGCGCTTGATGCTGCGGCTGCGCGAGACGCTCGGCCTGACCTACAGCATCGAGGCCAACCTCTCCCTGTTCGAGGAGTGCGGCTGCTTCTCCATCGACTTCTCCGTCGCGCCGGAAAACCTGGCGGCGGCGGCAGGCGAGGTCCTGGAGGTCCTGACCGAAATCTGCCGCGAGCCGGTGGGGGAGGCGGAGCTGGCCCGCGTGGTGCGCAGCTACCTCTACGATCTCGACTTCAGCCGGGACCATGCCGATGACATGACCGTACGCTACGGCTGGGGGGAGCTGGTCGGCTACCTGCGGACTCTGGAGGCGGACCGGCGGGAGATTGCCGGCGCCGACGCCGGAACGCTGCTGGCGGCAGCCCGCGAGCT
>DASPGW010000128.1 GCA_035620395.1 Desulfuromonadales bacterium
ATCCGGACATCGACCTTGAAGGTTTCCTTGCCGCCGACCCGGCGCACTTCCCGGCTCTGCAGAACGCGCAGCAGCTTGGACTGCATGGTCATCGGCATGTCGCCAATCTCGTCGAGAAACAGGGTGCCGCCATTGCTCATCTCGAACAATCCCTCGCGGCGGGAAGCGGCGCCGGTGAAGGCTCCGGGCTCATGCCCGAAGAGCTCGCTCTCGAAAAGATTTTCGGGTATCGCCGCACAGTTCAGGGCGGTAAACGGTCGCGACTTCCTGGGACTGTTGTAGTGGACGGCCCGTGCCACCAGTTCCTTGCCGGTACCGCTTTCGCCGCGGATCATGACCGTCGCTGGCGAGGAGGAGACTCGTTTGAGTACTTCGACAACCTCTTTCATGCGGGGGGAGCGGCCGACAATCCCCTCCATGCGGAAACGGGCGAACAGCGCCTGCCGGAGGCGGGCGTTTTCCTTGAGAATATCGACCCGTTCGCAGGCCTTGCGCACCGTAAAGAGGATCTTGTCCTTGTCAAGTGGCTTGGTCAGGTAGTCGAAGGCGCCACGCTTGAGGGCATCGACCGCCGAGGATATCGTCCCATGCGCGGTGATGATGATGACAGCCGGCGGCACGATCGATTCGGGCAAGGATTCAAGCAGCTCGATCCCGTCCATTCCCTCCATCTTCAAATCGGTCAGGACGACATCCGGCGGCAACTTGCCCATTATTGACAGAGCTTCGCGGCCACCGCCGGCCGTATGGGTCTCATACCCCTCGGCATCAAGGATCGTTTTCATGATTTGACGCTGGAGAGGCTCGTCATCGACCACCAGTACGACCGGCTTCATCCGCGTTGCTCCTCTACCAGCGGGAAATGCAGTGTCACGACACTCCCTTCGCCAAGCACGCTGTCAAACTGTACCTTGCCGCCATGTTCTTCGATGACCTTGCGCGTCAGCGCCAACCCCAGCCCCAAACCCCGACTTTTGGTGGTAAAGAAGGGCTCGAACACCTTGTCGAGCTTCTCTTTATCCACTCCGACCCCACTATCGGCGAAGGCAAGCGACAGGCGCTCGTTCGACTTTTCGGCCCGAACCGTCAACCTCCCGCCATCGGGCATGGCTTCGAAGGCGTTGAGGACGATATTGTAAAGGCAGGTGCGGATAAACTCCGGATCGAGTGAAATCTCCGGCAGCCGATCGTATTCTCTGACAATGGCTATTCTACCCTGCTGCGCCTTGGCCGTTGCCAGATCCAGGACGCTGTCAACAACTATGGCCAGGGACGTTTTGCTGCGACGCAGCTCAAAAGGCCGTCCATACTCGAGAAAACTTTCGGCAAAACGACTGATCCGCTGGATTTCACCCTTGATGTTCTGAACCAGCGAATCGAAGCTCTCCGTCTTGACCGGATCGGCCGGTCGGTAGGCCTCACGCATGTGGTCAATGGAAAGACTGATGAAATTAAGTGGGTTCTTGATCTCGTGGGCGATGCTCTTGGCGAACTGACCGACACTGGCCAGATGCTCAGCCGTGCGCAATCTCTCCTTGAGGTCGCGATCATCACGCAACCTCTCGACCATGTGATTGAAGCTGCGGGAAAGTTCGCCGATCTCATCTCGCCGGTTGATGGGGAGTTCCTGGCTAAGGTCGCCAGCGGCGACCTTGCCGGCGGCGCCGACGACCTGCTTGATCGGCCGGATGTAGCGCCCGGCAAGCACCACAGCCAACAAGGTCCCGATGCCGATAACCACCAGTGCTGCGATAGAACGACGGATCGCGTTGAGACGCAGAAAAACGGAGAAATCCTCGGTATTGAGGGTCAAATGGATGTACCCCACCGTAACGTTTTCCGAAACGACCGGGATGACAACGTTGTAGAAGAGTCCGTCGCCAGTGACAGGTTGCCCGAGCTCCGCTTTGAAGATCATCTCCTTGCGGCGCTCGGTGATCCATTTGCCGACACTCTCCTTCTTGGTGCTGGCAATGATCCGGTCCGCACTGCTGATGACCGAAATCTCCTTGATTCCTTTGGGATTGAGGCTACTCAGGTATGCTTCGAGACTTTTAGTATCGCTGAGGTTCTTGCCGGCGGCACTTTTCAGTCCGATCTGGACGGCCTTGGAAAGTTCTGTCGTCCGTCGCTCGAACTCGTTGAAAAGAGCTTTTTCCGTTTGATAGTAAAAAAGGACGAGTATGCTGACCAGGCACAGGCTGGTGAACAGCATGATCGCCACCAGCCTGAGCCGCAGGGAGGGTTTAAAAAAGAAGAATCGCAAAGGATTTAATCTTGATCCTGCCAACTGGGACCTCGCGAATGCCGACACGATCAGGGTGCGGTCACCAGGTGCCGGTCAGTTGATGAGGAGGCAGCTGGACCCATCGGTTAACGACCAGTAGAGCAACTGGGCATCCTTCGGCGGCATCGTCAGCAATATTTCAGAATAAGGTCGTTTATGGAGAAAATTCCAGACGGTAACCAGTGGCCGGCTCAGGTACCAGAACCCCTTGTTGAGTGTCCACCATATACGGCGGAAAAACTCTTCGGGAGCTGGTTTGACCGCGACGAGAAGACCATCGTCGAACCTCACCTGGAAGGAGGTGGGCATATCGGAGAGCTCGAGAGCGGCCAGCTCGAATTTCTTTGGATCCGTTTTTACTTCAGCCTTCGGTTCAGCTTCCGGTTTGGCGCTCTCTTCCGCTGACGGGATCTTCAACACGTCCCGTTCTGGCGTTTTGTAACTATGCTTGGATGCTACCGTCCGAACCTTGTCGCCACCGACCGTCCCCCAGAAACTCACTCTCTGCAGCGGCAACTCGGCTATCGCCATACCACTCGCCTTGAACTGAATTTTCTTCGCCGACAAATCGAACACGAAATATAACTGAGTCTTGGTAGCCAGTTCATATTCCGCCCTGAGTAGTCGGTTGGTGGCTTCCAAGGTTTCAAGATCGTCTGCAGCCGAGATTCCCTGGCACAGAACGCTGCAAAGCAGAACCAGAATAAGCGTATAGTTTCGCATCAGAAGATGAAGACTCGCGTGCCAATACCGGCGGTTTCATAAAGGACCTTCAGATCCTCGTCCCCCAACCGGACGCAGCCATGGGAAACGTTGCGCCCCAGAAGCCGCTTGTACATGGTGCCGTGAAGGAAATAGCCTTGCCCAATGCCCAGAGCGTAGTCGCCCATCTCTCCCGGCTTGGCCCGGTCGGCGCTTCGGGCGGGAATCGGCTCACCTTCTTCGATGAATGCCCAGTCCGGCTTGATCCAGATGGGGTTGGTTATCTTCGAGCGGACCTGAAACGCGCCACGCGGGGTTTCAAATGTCCATGTGCGGCCCCCAATCGGATCTTCCAGAACGTTGCCGCTGCCGCAGGAAGCTATCATTTCCCGTACGGTCTGTCCCTCTTTTTTAAGGTAGACGCGGTTATTGGCCGTATCGACAACCACGTAAACACCCTTGGGCGCCAGCCCGGCAAGCTTCTTCTTGAGTGCGGCGTTTTTCGACTCAAGGATCCGGGCCCGGTTGTCGCGAGCGCCAGGAGGGGTTATTTCAGCCTCAGGCTTGGCCGCCTGCCGCCGGGCCAGCACACAACCGGCAACCTCGAGCAGCAAAAAAATGACTGCGACCACAACAGCCGTCACCAGCAGGAACCGGCGCAGAAGGCGGCGGCCACCCGGCTGCTGCGACCGATGTGGCTGATTATTCAGTATGTTTGAGGAACGAGGATACAACGTTGTCAAATTCGACAGCTCCTACAATAACGACTGGCGTGCCAACTTCCACGGTGTTGTACAAATCAAGCATCTGCTGGTCTTCCAGAGCGACGCAGCCATAAGTCATTCCGTCTTTGCCACCACCGTGGATTTCAATGAGCCCACCGATCCTGGCACTGGCCGAAAGCAATCCTTCTCTTTTAGCCCGGGCAAAACGTCTTTGATCCTCAGCATTGGGATAGTCGATCAGCAATGCGCGGAAATACTTGCTCGCCGGCAGCTTTTTAATGATGCGGTAATTTCCCTCAGGAGTGGCCCGGTCGCCGGAGTAGAGCTTGTCGCTGAGGAAATTGAAACCTAGTCCGGCTTGATAGGTACGTTGTGGGATGCCGTTACGGTAGAGGGTCAACTCTCGGTCGATTTTGCTGACCACGATGAGATAGCCACCGTTCTTTTTGGACTGCGCCACACCCTCGTTGAGCATCCGCCGCCAATAGGCGATCTGTTCGCGGTCGGCGTAGCGTTTGACCAGCGGGGTGATGGCCTTGAACACCCATTCGACTTCGGCAATGGCCTGCTCGAGTCGGGCACGGGCCTCCCCGTGCTTACCCGTCTTTGCCAAAGCGGTGGCCTCATCCAGAAGAACCTCCGCTTTCATCAGACGGCGGGCCGCCAGCCGATTATCCTTGACGCTTTCTGAGAGGCCTCTCAGACGCTTGATTCGTTTATCGAGATCTTCAGCTTTGCCGTCGATCTCGGACTGTTGCTGGGCCTTGTTGTCTTGTACTCGAGCAAGAACGGCTTCCCCCTTCGCCAGGACCTGACGAAAGGTCTGTGTCGCCGGATCGTAATTCCTGAACCAGACAAAACGGGATTTTTGCCGGGTCAACAGTTCCTGGCTCGACCTCAGGGCATCAAGGTAATCGCCGTATTCCTTTGGCGCATACAATGGAGCGCCGGCCCGCCAGAGCTCCCGATCCTGAAGGATCGACGCATGGAACTCTGACGGTACCGGCGGTTCACTACAAGCAAACAATACAGAAATAGCGGCGAGAACGAGGCCCGTCTGCAGATATCGAAAGTACTTCAACGGGCCAAGCTCCTTACTTCTTCAGGCCCTGCAGTTTTTCCTGGACGGCTTTGATCTCGTCGGAAACGGCAACGGCGCGGGTCTTGATGGCGGTAGCCTTCTCCACGGCCGAGGCGTACTCGCCACCGTCGATCAGCGGCTGGATTTCCTTGAGAGCCTCTTCCAGGCCGGCAGCGTCAGCTTTCATCGCTTCGATGTCAGCCGCGGTGCCTTTGCCACGGGGAGCGGAGTCAAGAGCGGTCTTGGCATCGGCCACAGCGGTGGTCGCTTCGGCGAGAAGAGCGATGGCGCTGTTCTTCATTTCTTCCTTGACGGTAGCCACTTTGCCTTTGAGGGCGTCAGCGTCGGCTTTGGCCTTGGCGAGCATTTCTTTCGCCTTGTCGTAGTTCTTGAAAAGCTTGTCGTCCTGAACTTTGATTTCAGCCATCGCAGCGTCCATCTGGTCGTTGACCACTTTCAGGTCTTCGGGGGTGTATTTCTCAGCCCCTTCGCTCACGGCGGCGTCGATCGAAGCGCGGGTGGCACCCATTTCTTCCGTCGGCTGCTTGCCGCAAGCCGACAGAGAAACCACGAGAGCAAGACCGAGCAGCATTACCGAAATCTTTTTCATCTTCTTTTCCTCCTGAATCTTTGGTTTGTTGGTGTGCCACCACCACGGTGACACGGATTATACAGCAATCATCATGCCCAATGCAACTCTTTGAATTTCGGTCACTTACAAATCAACGCCCTCCCCATTTGGGGAATCTTGTCCTCAGATGGGGATTTTTCTCAAATATGGGAACCCCACACCGCTACTACCTCATCCGCATTCTTGCGAAAAAGAATCTCATCTTTCCGAGGCAAAGAAAAACACCCGGCCAACCAGGCCGGGTGCTGACATGTCTTGGTGGGCGTTGTAGGGATTGAACCTACGACCCCTGCCGTGTGAAGGCAGTGCTCTCCCGCTGAGCTAAACGCCCTTCTTGCTGAATGGAGTGGTTATATAGCAATTCACCTGCTGGATGTCAACGAAAATGTTCCATCCGCGCACCGCGCGGCGTCCCGAAAAATACGCTCGCCCAACTCTATTGAATTTTGGCAAGAACTGCGGTCGGCAGGGAAGCGGGCCGCCTGTCGGATCCAAGGACTACATGCAGAGTACGTCCCTCGGCCAGGGTTGTACCGGCCTGGTTGAGCGCCCGATAGGTGAATTCCAGAATCTTCCCCCTGGCCCGCTGCAACGTAGTTTCAATTGTGATCCGGTCTTCATAGAATGCCGGTGCCTTGTACTGCACCTGGACCTCGGCGACCACAACGAAGAATCCACTGCGCTCAATGTCGCTGTAGCAGAGCCCCTTCTGGCGCAGATGGTCGGAGCGACCCTCTTCGAACCACACCAGATAGTTTGCGTGATGCACTACGCCCTGAGCATCGGTTTCGGCATAGCGAACGGTCAGATCAAAAGAAGTTGTCATACGATTTCATCGTTCCATCGATCAGGAGAGGAACAGACCCAGAGCCCGGCGATAGCCCGGCTCAGTGACCAACCACTTATCGAGGATGGCGCGAATCTGCTCCGGATTCTTGCCCGGCACGACTTCGTTCAGATTGACCAGGGCGTCAGCGTCCCAGAGGATGCGGAACTCGGGTGAATCGATGCCGCCCGGGGTGTGATGCTTGCCGATCAGGGCGCAGACCGCCTCGATCAATTCGGCGGGCGCGCCCAGACCGCTCAGCAGCTCTCTGGCCACCGGCGGCCCCAGCTCTTCCTGATAAGGGCCGGCGCAGGAGCCGTAGATGCTTTCGGCGGCCGGTATGCCTATATCGTGCAGGTAGGCCGCGGTCAGCGTCACGTTCGGATCGGCATCGATATAGACGAGAAGCTCATCGGCATAAGCCGTCACCTGCAGGGCATGGGCGATGCGCCGGGCGTCGGCGCCAAAAAAGTCTTCCATAGCTTGCCGGACCTGCTGCAGAAAATCGCGCATGGAAAATTTCTCCTTACGCCAGGGGTCTACTTGCGTTCGCCCTGGATGCCGATGCGGATGGTCTCGAGGGGAACGTTCTTGCCGCTGGCGGCGATCGCCTGCCGGGCGAGCATGATCAGCCCCGAACAGCAGGGAACCTCCATGTGCAGCACGGTCAGGCTGCGGATCTCATTCTGGCGCAAAATGGCGGTCAGTTTATGCAAGTACGCCTGGCCGTCATCCAGCTTCGGGCAACCTATGAGCAGTGCCCGCCCCGGCAGAAAATCCCGGTGGAAATCAGCATAAGCGAAGGGAACGCAATCGGCGGCCAGCAAGAGGTCTGCATCCTTCAGAAACGGTGCGCTCGGCGGCACCAGGTGCATCTGCACCGGCCACTGGCGCAGCTCGGAAGGTCTCGCCGAGACCTCCTCGGCAGACCCGGTCGGCTTGTCGAAACTCATCAGCCGCGCGGAGGGACAGCCACCGCCATGAGCGGGAGCCGCCAGGCTCTGCACCTGCGCCGACGGACAACCCCCGTGAGCCGGCTCCGCATGCGCCGCAATTTCACGGCCGGTGCTTTTGAGGTGCTCCTTAACCGCCTCCTCATCAAACTCATCGGCCGCTCTTTTTTCGACAATGATGGCATCCTTCGGGCAATGGCCGAGGCAGGCACCGAGACCATCGCAGAGGTTGTCCGCAAGCAGTCTGGCCTTGCCGTCGATGATCTGTATCGCCCCTTCGGCGCAGGCAGGAACGCAGAGGCCGCAGCCGTCGCACTTTTCTTCATCTATTCTGACGATTTCCCGGATCATGACGTGAATCCCTTTCTCAGCTGGTTGCGTAGCTGGTAATTTTATCGGTGGATCGAACAGGTCAAACTTACTCGTTTCCTTCGAGTTCCCGCCGGCGCCGGTAGGCCCGCAACGGACAAAAGGCGGCCAGAACAAAGGCGAGCCAGCCCATGGCAAGAGTGACGGTGAAAAGGGTCAGAAACATCTTCGTCTCCTCATGTCTTTAAAAGAAATAGTGCCAGAGCAGGTCGAGCCGCCCACGCAGGATCAGGTGCCGGCCGGAGAAACGCATGATCTCCCGCACCTTCTCCCGGTGACCCGGCCGGTAGCAATGGACGTGGCAATGCTTGCAGGTCGGCTTCGGGTCGAGCGGGCACCTGAGCCGGCGGGCAAAGGCGTAGGCGAGAAACTCCCGGCATTCGCCGCAGAGATGAAAACGTTCCAGCCCCAGTTCCTGCAACTCCGGCTCGCCGGCCGCAAATGGTGCCTTTTCGGCAGCATGCCGGGATCGACAGTAAACGGCAGTGAACAGGGCGAGAACCCGGAGGTCCTTCGCCTCTTTCGCACTCAAATGCGATTCTGTCTGACCACTCGTGATCGTCATGTTACTGAGTATAGGGGAAGTCGAGCCGCCAATCCTTGACAAAAATCAAACCGGCTGACTTTTGAAACCACACAACGGCCGGCCGCAAAAAAGAGTGGGGAGCTCGCGAGTGGTCTGGCGCTTAAAAGATGTCTCTCCACAGCGTGGGAATTCACAGCGGACGGATACTCCCCGAGAGCCAGAGAAACAGCAGCAACAGAACGGCTTTCAACAGATTGCATTCCAGCAGGCGACGGATGCTGTCGAACATGGCGACCTCCCTGAATCGAGTGATGGCCCAATCTACACCACCGGCGTCCGACACGCCTTGACCATGGTCAAAGCGAAAGCTAACCAAAAAAAAGGCCCTGCAACAGGGCCGATCGGATTGCTTTAGGAGACGCTATTCGCGATATTTCTCTGCCAGGTCTTCGAGGCGGTCACGGTCAAGGATGTCGATCACCTTGCCGCGCACCTCAATGATGGCATCGTCGGCTAGCTTGCGGAAGGTCCGGGAAAGGGTCTCGCTCACCGTCCCCAGGTTGGACGCGAGCTGGGTCTTGGAAATGGGCAATTCGACGCTCTCGGCATCGTCACCGGCCAGGTCGAGCAGGTAGCGCGCCAGGCGGGCAGGAACATCCTTGAAGGTGAGTTCCTCGATCTGGGTGGCGAACTGGCGCAGGAAACGGGAGAGCCCGCCGATCATGTTGATGGCGATCTGCGAGTGGTCGTGCAGCAGGTTGAGAAACTCGTTTTTCGGGAAGAATACGAGATGGGACCTCTCCAGCGGCTCGGCGTAGGCGGGATAGAGCCCGTTGCCGAAGATGGCCGCCTCGGCGAAGGTGCCCCCCGGATGGACAATGTGCAGGATACGCTCCTTCCCCTCGGGGGAGAGCTTGTAGATTTTTACCTTGCCGGCGCCGACGACGTAGAAACCGAGGGCCTTCTCACCGTCGGAGAAGAGGACTTCGCTCTTCTCGTGCTCGCGCAGCTTGCCGACGCGGGTGAGGTAGTCGAGGTCCTCGTCGGTGACCCCGGCGAAGAGATGACAACGCTTGATAATGCTTCGGGTATCCATGGAGCGGAAGTCTAGCAGAGGGGAGCGGCGATGACAAGAACCTTTAATGGAAGATAAAGCATGTGGCTGCCGCCACAGTACAGCTCCGGAGAGTGTTCAATCGTGGCTCACTGTGGGCCACTCTGGCGCTCGCCATCAGACAAGTGGGACACAGATATTCCCCCGCAGCTCAGCTCCAAACCGAGATATACAGGCTTTCCTGCCGATGCGGCCGAATTGGCACACCCTTCGCTCCTTCTCCATGGGGAAACTCCGTTTGCCGGAAATTCCCGGCAGGTTCCGAAATACCCATACCCCAGACAGGATGATCAGCCCATGTTTGAAGTAATCCGAAACGAGACTCTTGCCCCCAGCCTGCACCGCATGGTGATCCGCGCCCCGCGAATCGCCGCCGCCCGCCAGGCGGGACAATTCGTCATCGTCCGCGCCGCGACCGACGAGGAGCGCATACCGCTGACCATCGGCGACGCCGACCCGCAGGCCGGAACGATCACCCTCTTCATCCAGGCGATCGGTGCCTCGACCCGCCGCATCGTCGCTGCCCCGGCCGGTGGCACTCTTCGTGACGTGGCCGGCCCCCTCGGCATGGCGACGGAAATGGAGCGCTGGGGACGTGTGGCCTGCGTCGGCGGCGGGGTCGGCACCGCTGTCCTCTATCCCATGGCCAAGGCCCTGGCGCAGATCGGCAACGAAGTCACCACCATCATCGGCGGCCGCTCGGCGCCATACATCATCCTCGCCGACGAGTTGGCCGTCTTCTCCGCTGCAGTCAGGATTACCACCGAAGACGGCAGCTGCGGACGTCAGGGCTTCGTTACCGCCGAACTCGCCGAACTGGTCGCCGATCCCGCCCGCCGTCCTGAAGCGGTCTTCGCCGTCGGGCCGGTGCCGATGATGCGGGCCGTAGCCGAACTGACCCGTCCGGCCGGCATCAAGACCATCGTCAGCCTCAATCCGATCATGATCGACGGCACCGGGATGTGCGGCGGCTGCCGCGTCGAAGTCGGCGGCGAATCGAAATTCGCCTGCGTCGACGGGCCGGAGTTTGACGGCCACCTGGTTAATTACGCCACGCTTGCCGACCGGCTCACCATGTATCAGGAGCACGAGACCTGCCGGGTAGGGTTGGGATAGCAGTAAAGACTTGTCCCACAGGTCCCACGAGTCTTACGAGTCCCGTAGAACCTGTAGGACATTGGGGACCCGTGAGAACCGAGGGAAAATATCGCCAAGGAGATTCCATTGAATAACAACCTGACAGCAAAAGAGCGCATGGCGATCGAGCGGGTGCGCATGCCCGCGCAGGAGGCCGGCGCGCGCAGCCGCAACTTCGCCGAGGTCAACCTGGGACTCGCAGAGGCCGAGGCAATCCGTGAGGCCAACCGCTGCCTGCAGTGTAAAAGCCGCAAGTGCGTCGAGGGGTGTCCGGTGAACGTCTCGATCCCCGAGTTCGTCACCGCCCTCGCCGCCGGCGATCTCGCCACCGCGGCGGCAATCCTGCAGAAGGACAACGCCCTGCCGGCGGTATGCGGCCGGGTCTGCCCGCAGGAAGTCCAATGCGAAGCGCACTGCGTGCGCGGCGTCAAAGGAGAGCCGGTCGCTATCGGCTACCTCGAGCGCTTCGTCGCCGACTGGGCGATGGCTCATCACGGCCGGCTTGCCACCGACGAGCCCGCTCCTCCTACAACCGGGAAGCGGGTGGCGGTCGTCGGCTGCGGACCGGCCGGCCTGACGGCGGCCGGAGAGCTGACTCGCCTCGGCCACGAGGTAATCATCTTCGAAGCCCTGCATGACACCGGCGGCGTTCTGCGCTACGGCATCCCCGAGTTCCGCCTCCCCAAGCGGATCATCGACAGCGAGGTGGCCCGACTGGTGCGCTCCGGGGTGGCCATCGAGTGCAATGTCATCATCGGCAAGACGCTGACCCTGCCGCAATTGCGCGAGGAGTTCGACGCCGTCTACATCGCTAACGGCGCCGGCTTGCCGGTGATGCTGGGGATTCCCGGGGAAAACCTCAAGGGGGTTTACGCCGCCAACGAATACCTTACCCGGGTCAATCTGATGGGGGCCGGTCTCGACCCGACTGCTCGGACGCCGATCCTGCGCGGGCGACAGGTGGCAGTCATCGGCGGCGGCAACACGGCCATGGACTGCGTCCGCACCGCCCGTCGGCTTGGCGCCGAGCGGGCCATGCTCGTCTACCGGCGCAGCGGCGCAGAGATGCCTGCCCGAGCTGAAGAGATCCACCACGCCCGCGAGGAAGGCGTGGAATTCATCCTGCTCACCTCGCCCCTGTCGATCAGCGGCGACAAGCAGGGGTGGGCGCGGGCTCTACGCTGCCAGCGGATGGAACTTGGCGCACCGGACGCATCAGGACGCCGGCGGCCCGTCCCGGTCCCCGGAGATGTCTTCGATCTTGAGGTAGATGTCGTGGTCAATGCTCTCGGCACCCGCGCCAATCCGCTATTGACCGCGACGGCCCCGGAGTTGGCTCTGAACCGCTGGGGGAACATCGAAGCGACGCCGACGGGGGCAACCAGCCAGCCCGGAGTCTACGCCGGCGGCGACATCGTCCGTGGCGGGGCGACAGTGATTCTCGCCATGGGGGACGGAAAGCAAGGAGCGGCAGCCATCCACACCTATCTTCAGCAGTCGAACTGAGCGCCTCCTCCCAGCTCCACCGCAAAAGAAAGACCGCGGCCGGCATGGTCGCGGTCTTTCTTTTGCGGTTTGCCACCTGTGCCACTCTTGGCACAATCCCTGACCAATTGTGCCTCACTCTGTCTCAAAATGTTGCAGAATGGTACACTCGGAGCCGCAGCCGACTCGCCCCATCCTGGTTGATCAAATAGCGCAAAATATTGTTTTTACATTGCTTTCTAGATAAAAATTCCCCGCTTGCGAAGCTGTCGCAAAAACTGGCAATACCTTTGCAATAATGTAAACGCAATCGCCGGCGTCCATTGTCGACGCGAAACCTTTCATTCACCCCTGATTACTGAGGAGGCAAATAATGGCCAGAGTCAGCCCCAATCCCAAGAAATTCATCATTTCCTGCCGCATCAACCATAAGGAGATGGAGGCTCTCCAGGAACGCGCAGAAGCCTGCGGCATGAGCATCACCATGCTGCTGCGCAAGAGCCTGGAGCTTCAGGAGCGGGAATTTTCCAAAGGCTCTCTTCTGAGCGCCTGATAGCCGGCGACCGGGGAGGATGAAGGGCCTGCGGGCCCTTCACACCCCAGTCTCAGTCGGATCCCAGCAGACGGCAGAGGGTTTCAGTGACCCGGGGATTGTCTCGCTGGTTATAGCGAAAGGCGACCTCCTGCAAAAATAGCGGCAACCCCTGAAGACAAAGTCCCCGGTGCATCTTCGCGAGCCGTCCGGCAAATCCCCAGAATTTTACGAAAGCATCAGCCCTCGCCCCCTCCTCCCCGACCCCTGAAATCCAAAGCTGCAGATCGCTGAGCTCGACGCCGGCATCGATTCGTGAGTAGACCAGGGCGCAAGGTGGCGCATAGGTGCCACCCACAGGAAACGGGATCACCTGAATGTTGCTCCCGTTTTCAACCAGGGCCACCAGAGGCCGTTCCGGCCCGCTCGCATCGTCGTTGCAGATTTTACCCTGCCCTGCCCCTCCCATGCCGCCAATTCTCACTCGCAACATCCGGTAATGGCGTTGCACGGTCTTGCGGTTCAGGCCAATAATCCCTGCGGCCTGCCGTGCCGGCACCATCTGCCAGAAACAAAGCGCGATCTGCCGAAGGACGGACGGTGGGAGCCTGCTGCAGCGAGTGCAGGGGGTATAGCGACGCCCGCATCGCCGGCATTTCCTACGCCCGTCACCCAGGTGGTAGGCGGCGCCGGCATGACAGATTGGACACCCCCCTACACTTTCTTTCACCCGGACACCTCCAACCTGGAAGCTAATTTTCAGGTCCGTTTTGCTGGTCCAACCCGCAAAAAAAATTTGTATATGGGAATTTTTACCGTATACATTACAACATGCAACCACTTAGGTTATTTTTTATCTCATCGAATCCGGGAATGGTCACTAATGAAAGGAGAGAGAGGCGCACTGCCCGCGGGAAAAGGCCTTCGGGGAAGGCGCCTGTAAACCTGGAGAATATCCAGAGACGGGGAGGTGTCGTATGACCAGGGAAAGCCGAGCTTTTGTCGCACTGGTAAGCGGGCAACTGGCAAAGCAGAAAAAGGCAGAATCAGTCAGCGAATCGGGTGGCGGGCAAAAATTTACTTTTGGCGATGGCAGGGGGTGTTTCGAGGCGACCGCCCCGCATCGCTCCTGCGGTGTCGTCCGGGACGTCGCCGCGGCAAATTACTGCCTGCGTGACCCGGATGGTCGGGAACATATCTGCCTGTCCCTCTACGGCCAGCTGTTCGAAGGCTTCGACCACGGCACCGCTTCGCACTTCAACGGCTTCGTCGATGGCCCGGAGATCACTCTCTACGATTTTGCCGAATCGGATTATTTTTCTTACAGTATTGCTGAGCAGTGAAAGCTGCCGTCTCAGCCGCCGCCGACCAGAGGGAAAAGCGACAGCGTATCGCCTTCTTCGAGCCTCGTTTCCAAGGCGGCATGACGACCGTTGACAAGGACGATGCCGAGTTCCTGCTCGGTCAGGCCGACATCGGCAATGATCGCACGGCAAGTGGTTCCTGGTGGATAGTCTCGCTGCTCGATCTTGAAGCGACCGATCCGGAAGGTGGCGAACAGTTTGACCGTAACGTTCATGGGAGGAACTCCGCCAGGGGACGCGGCGCCCCTGGCCACGAATGGAGATGTGAGGAAAAATTCCCGGTGTGGCCATGGCGAGCCACACCGGGCATAGAGAGAGAACTTAGCGTCGACGTTTCTAGAAGTTCCAGAAGGCGTCGATTTCCTCGTCGGTGAAGTCCCAGACCGCATTGTGCGGCGCCACCGGCTCGTATTTGAAGAACTCGGGCAGGCGGTCGTGCTGGCTGGTGAAGCCGGCCGCGATATTGAATTTGCGCTCGGTCTTGAGCACGGTCTTGCCGAGGTTGATGACGTCGTCACCGGTCAGGGCGATGCCGAAGCGGGCGTTGATCATGTCGATCAGGGCCGGCAGGCACTCGGGGATATCGAGGGCGGGGAAGGCCACGAAGATGCACATGCCGGTCGAATCGACGGCGGCGGTGGCAATCTGCAGGTTGCGCGAAAGCTCGACCTGGCCCTCCTTCTTCAGCGGGTCGACGTAACCGCCAACATTGAGGATGTTGGTGGCAATGGTGTAACCGGCGGTGTGGTCGGCCCCCATGGTGCTGGTAGCGTAGGTGATGCCGATCCCCTTGACCGAGCGGGGGTCGTAGGCGGGGATCCCCTGCCCCTTGACGACCGGAACGCGGGTCACGCCGTAGGTCTTGCCGACGCTGGCGGCGCCGTTGCCGAGCACACGCCCGAGCGCGGTCCCCTTGGCAATCTCTTCCTGCAGCAGGCGGATGACCCCTTTGCCGTCGCCGAAGGGAAGGATGCCGGCCTCCATGGCAACGCCGAACATGACGGCAGTCTCGATGGAGTCGATGCCGATATCGTCCATGAGGTTGTCGGCCTTGGCGATGTCATCGAGGTCCTCGATGCAGCAGTCGGCCCCCAGGCCCCAGATCGTCTCGTACTCGAAGCCGGAAGTCATGTACTTGCCTTCCTTGTCGGGATAGACCTGGGAGCACTGGATGATGCAGCCGGCATGGCAGCCGTGCTTCGGCTTGCCGCCGCGGGCGACGATGGTGTCGTGCATCGTCTCGCCGCTGATCTTGTCATGGGCGTCGAAGCGGCCGACGGTAAAATTGCGGGTCGGCAGGCCGCCGGCCTCGTTGAGGATGTTGACCAGGACGTTGGTGCCGTAGGTGGGCAGGCCTTCGCCGGAAACCGGATGGTCGAGCAGAGCCTTGGCGAAGGTGCGCGCGGCGGTCTTGAACTTTTCGGGATCGGCGATCTTGATGCCGGGGGCGCCGGCATCGTCGATGGAGATGCACTTGATCTTCTTCGAGCCCATCACCGCGCCGAGACCGCCACGGCCGTGGCTGCGGATCTTGCTGTCGGGGTCCTTGACCGAGATGTTGGCCGCGGCCATTTTCATCTCGCCGGCCGGGCCGATGGTGATGACGCCGGTTTTCTTGCCGAGCTTGGCTTCGAGAGCCTCGATCACGGCAAAGTTCCCCTTGCCGGCCAGTTCGTTCGCTTCGGCGATGGTCACGCCGTCCTTGGTGACATGCAGGCTGTACCAGCTATCGCCCTTGGGCAGGCCCTCGATGATCAGGGCCTTGATCCCCATGCGGCCGAACATCTGGGCCGAGGTGCCACCGGAATTGCTTTCCTTGATGGTGCCGGTCAGAGGGCTTTTGGCGCCGCAGGACATGCGGCCGGAGTTGGCTGCGGCGGTGCCGCTGAGCAGGCCGGGGGCGAAGACCAGCTTGTTGTTTTCACCCAGGGGATGGCAGGTGGGGACGACCTCTTCGGCGACGATGGTCGAGGTCAGGGCGCGGCCACCGAGGCCGGCCCAGCGCTGGGGCACTTCCTCGATGCTGGTGCTGAGGGTGTTCATGTTGACGCGAAAAATCTTTTCCATGCTGCTCTTCTCCCTTTCTTGTTATTTCGTCCGCGGACGCGGAGGATATCTCCTTTCCGAAAGGGAGGCCCCGCCGTTTCCAGCGAAACCCGTTGGCCGGCCGCCCTGAGGACCTTCCTGTTAGGCGGCAAGGCTCGGAGATTTTTTTAGCATAACCGGATTCAGCCTCGGCACAACCCTTGCGCAACAAAATTACTGCCGCTGCGTAAAGACGGCGAGAGAGGGGAGCATTCCCCTCCCTCGCCGGGTGGGCCGAAGCAAACCGGTGCCGCGACTTACATGGCGGCCTTGTAAATACCGACCACGCAGTCGAGGGTGGCGATGCGGGGATTGGTCAGCATGCAGGCGTCTTTCATGGCGTTTTCTGCCATGATCCGCAGGTCGGTTTCCTGCACGTTGAGGGCCTTGAGGCCGGCAGGGATGCCGATGTCGCTGGAAAGCTTGCGGATGGCAGCGATACCCTTGGCGGCGGCGGCGACATCGGAGAGGCCGTCGATGTTCTCGCCCATGGCGACGGCGATGTCGGCGAAGCGCTTGGGATTGGAGATCATGTTGAACTCACAGACAGCCGGCAGCAGGATGGCGTTGCAGACCCCGTGCGGGAGATTGTAGAAGCCGCCGAGCTGGTGAGCCATGGCGTGGACGTAGCCGAGGCTGGCGTTGTTGAAGGCCATGCCGGCCAGGTACTCGGCGTAGGCCATCTTGTCGCGGGCCTCGAGGTTCTTGCCGTTGGCGACGGCCGGGCGCAGGTATTCGGCGATCAGTTCGATCGCCTTGATGGCGCAGGCGTCGGTAATCGGGGTGGCAATGGTGGAGACGTAGGCCTCGACGGCGTGGGTCAGGGCGTCCATGCCGGTGGCGGCGGTGAGGGGGGCCGGCTTGCCGACCATCAGGACGGGATCGTTGATGGCGATATTGGGGGTGCAACGCCAGTCGACGATGGCCATTTTCACCTTGGTATCGGTGTTGGTGATGATGCAGAAGCGGGTCATTTCGCTGGCGGTGCCGGCAGTGGTGTTGATGGCGACGAAGGGAGGCATCGGCTTGGTGGTCTTGTTGACCCCTTCGAGGTCACGGATGTGGCCGCCGTTGCTGGCGACCATGCCGATCCCCTTGGCGCAGTCGTGGGAGCTGCCGCCGCCGAGGGAGATGATCGAGTCGCATTTGTTGTCCTGGTAGACCTTCAGGCCGTCATGCACGTTCTTGTCGGTCGGGTTCGGCTCGGCGCCGTCGAAGATCACGCAGCCGACGCCGGCGGCTTCAACCTGCTTCTTGATCTGGTCGGCCATGCCCATGCCGGAAATGCCCTTGTCGGTGACCAGCAGGGCCTTCTTGGCGCCGAGCTGCTTGACCTGCTCACCGGCTTCCTTGGAGGAGCCGACGCCCATCAGAGAAACGGTGGGGATGAAAAATCCGAAAGTCTGGTCTGCCAATGCCATGGTTCATTCTCCTTTTGT
>DASPGW010000129.1 GCA_035620395.1 Desulfuromonadales bacterium
ACCGTTTCCTCCACCACGGCCGAGAGGGCGAGGATCATTTTCTTGAGCTTTTCCAGCTCCCGCTGAATGTGTTGCGTCATCTGCTCTTCCCCCTTAGCCGAACCGGCCGGTGATATAGTCTTCGGTCTGCTTGTTCTTCGGTTTCACAAAGATATTGCGGGTGGCCCCGTACTCGATCAGCAGCCCCTCGTAGAGAAAGGCGGTGTTGTCGGAGACCCGGGCCGCCTGCTGCATGTTGTGGGTCACGATGATGATGGTGTAGTTCTCCCGCAGCTCGCCCATCAGGTCCTCGACGCGAGCGGTCGACTTGGGATCGAGGGCGCTGCACGGCTCGTCCATCAGGATCACCTCGGGGTTGACGGCGATCGCCCGGGCGATGCAGAGCCGCTGCTGCTGGCCGCCGGAGAGGCCGAGGGCGCTGTCGTGCAGGCGGTCCTTGACCTCGTCCCAGAGGGCTGCCCCCCGCAAGCTTCGCTCGACCGTCTCGTCGAGTAGCGCCTTGTTCTTCATCCCGGCGATGCGCAGGCCGTAGATGACATTCTCATAGATCGACTTGGGGAACGGGTTGGACTTCTGAAAGACCATCCCCACCCGCCGCCGCAGTTCGATGACGTCCATCGCCGTCGAGTTGATCTCGGTGCCGTTGAGCCGCATGCTGCCGGTCACCCGGGCGCCGTCGACCAGGTCGTTCATCCGGTTGAGGCAGCGCAGAAAGGTCGACTTGCCGCAGCCGGAGGGGCCGATCAGGGCGGTGACCTGACGGCGGGGAAAAGCGATATTGAGATTGTGCAGGGCCTCCGAGCTGCCGTAGTAGAAGTGGAGATTCTCCACCTCGATGACGGGATCTTCGACCCGGATGCTGGCGGTTTCACTCATGTCTGTTTCCTTCTCGTGCGGTTAAAACGTGCCGTAGGTATAGCGTTTTTTCATCCGGTTGCGCAGCCAGATGGCGACGCTGCTCATGACCACCACGATCAGCACCAGCAGCAGGGTGGTGACGAAGACCATCGGCTTGGCCGCCTCGACGTTGGGAGACTGGAAACCGATGTCGTAAATGTGGAAGCCGAGGTGCATGAACTTGCGGTCGAGGTGCAGGTAAGGGAAGTTGCCGTCGAGGGGCAGCGACGGCGCCAGCTTCACCACACCGGTGATCATCAGCGGCGCCACCTCGCCGGCGGCCCGGGCCATGGCCAGGATCAGTCCCGTCATGATGCCCGGGGAGGCCATCGGCAGCAGGATGCGCATCAGGGTCTGGAACTTGGTGGCGCCAAGCGACAACGAGCCTTCGCGGACGCCGGCGGGAATGGCACCGAGGGCTTCCTCGGTGGCAACGATCACCACCGGCACGGTAAGCAGCGCCAGCGTCAGGCTGGCCCAGAGAATGCCGCCGGTACCGAAGGTCGGGGTCGGCAGCCGGTCGGGAAAGAAGAGCTGATCGATGCTGCCGCCGACGCCGTAAACGAAAAAGCCGAGGCCGAAGATGCCGTAGACGATGGAGGGGATGCCGGCCAGGTTATTGACGGCGATGCGCACCAGCCGCACCAGGACCCCCTCGCGGGCATACTCGCGCAGATAGACGGCGGCCAGCACCCCGAGGGGAAAGGAGAAGAGGCTCATCAGGAAGATGAGCATGACAGTGCCGAAAATGGCCGGAAACAGACCCCCCTCGGTGTTCGCCTCGCGCGGCTCGCCGACGATCAGTTCCTTGAGCTTGCTCAGGTAGAAGAAGACCTTGTCCGTCGTCGACAGGGTGTTGGGGCGGTAGGCGCGGACGACGGACGTCAGCGGGATGGTCTTCTCCCGGCCACCGACGTCGGCGACGGTGACGGTGAAGTGCTGCAGCCGCTCGGTCTGCTCAGATTGCTGGGCGAGCAGCCGGTTGAAATCGGCCTGCAGGATCTGCTGGCGGCGCTCCAGGTCACGCAGCTCGGGAGCGTCGACCCCCTTCCCCTGGTAGGCGAGCTTGACTCCCTGCAGACGCAGCCGCTCCATCCGGTTGTTGAGGTCTGCCAACTGGCTGCTGAGCTTCTCCAGTTCCGAAAGCTGCTCGTCGACCAGGATCCGGGCGGTTTCGAGTTGTTCCCAGGGCGCGGCGGCGGAGTCCAGGCCGGGGGCTTCGACTGCCTGCAGGGTGCCGTAAAAGTTGCCGTACTCCTGGCGCTCGAGTACGGTCGCCCCCGCCGGGAAGTCGATTTGGCCGATCTCGGCGCCATCGAGCCAGCGGAAATCGAGGCCGTAGAGGTCGCGGTTGCCGATCTTGAACTGCAGCCGCTCCCCCTCACCCGACGGCATCGGCTCGCGCTGCATGATCTCGCCCATCACCGCATCGCCGCTCTTGAGGGTCGCCACCGCCACCGGCGAGGGCCAGAAGACTCCCAGACCGTTGACCATGACGACGACCAGCAGGACGGCGGCCATCAGCAGCGTCAGGGCCAGCGCCGCCGCGGTCGCCCAGACAAAGGGTTCACCTTCACGCAGGTATTTTTTCATCGATAATCCGTAATTCGTGATTGGTAATCCGTAAATGGCAGCAACAGCATCAGAACCGTCCGTACTTCTTGCGCAGCCGTTGCCGGACGATCTCTGCCGCCGTGTTCAGGATGAAGGTCAGCATGAAGAGGAGGACGGCCGACAGGAACAGAATCCGGTAGAGCGATCCGCCGAACGGGGCTTCGGGAATCTCCACGGCGATGTTGGAGGAGAGCGGACGCATGCCGTTGAAGATGCTCCAGTTCATGATGGCGGTGTTGCCGGTGGCCATCAGCACGATCATCGTCTCGCCGATGGCCCGGCCGAAGCCGATCATCACGCCGGCGAAGATGCCCGGGCTCGCCGAAGGCAGGATCACCCGCCAGACCGTCTGCCAGCGGCTGGCGCCGAGGGCCAGCGAGGCGGCCTTGAGGCTGCCCGGCACGTTGGAAAGGGAGTCTTCGGCGATGGTGAAGATGATCGGGATGACAGCAAAGCCGAGGGCGAAGGCGATGATGATGCAGTTGCGCTGGTCGAAGCGGGTCCCTGCCGTGTTGAACAGCCACTGCCGGAAGTCCCCCTGGAACAGCAGCGATTCGGCCAGCGGCCCCAGGATCCAGGCGGCGGCGACGGCCAGCACGAGCACCGGGGCCAGGGCCAGGAATTCGTAGCCGCGTTCGATATGGCGCAGCGGCCCGATGCGGCGCGCGCCCTGCCAGGCGAGCAGGGCCAGCACGAAGCTGGTCGGCAGCAGGGCCAGGCTGAGAAAGAGAACCGCAATATTGCGCTCGATCAGGGGCGCCAGCCAGAGGGCCGCCAGAAAGCCGATGACCACCGAGGGGATGGCCGCCATGATCTCCACCGTCGGCTTGATCATCTGCCGCAGCCGGGGACTGCCGAACTGGCTCGTATAGATGGCGCCGAACAGGGCCAGCGGCACGGCGAGGAGC
>DASPGW010000130.1 GCA_035620395.1 Desulfuromonadales bacterium
ACCCTGCGCCATCTGCTCGCCCGGCTCAATATCTGCTCCAAGGAGAGCGTGGTCCGCCGCTACGACCACGAGGTCCAGGCCGGAACCATTGTCAAGCCCCTGGTCGGAGCAGTCAACGACGGGCCGGCGGATGCCGCCGTGATTCGCCCCCTGTATGACTCCTTCGAAGGGGCAGTGGTCGCGCACGGTATCTGCCCGCGGTTCAGCGACATCGACACCTTTCACATGACCGCCAACGCCATCGATGAGGCGCTGCGCAATTTTGTCGCAGTTGGCGGGAACATCGAGCATGTGGCGGGTCTCGACAATTTCTGCTGGTGCGATCCGGTCAAGAGCGACAAGACCCCCGATGGCGAATACAAGGCGGCCCAGTTGGTGCGGGCCAACCAGGCCCTCTACGAGTACTGCGTCGCCTTCGGCGTGCCGCTCATCTCGGGCAAGGACTCGATGAAGAACGACTACCAGATCGGCAACACCAAGATTTCGATTCCGCCGACCCTCCTCTTTTCGGTTCTCGGCAAGATCGACGATGTACGCCGGGCGGTAACCATGGATGTCAAGCGGCCCGGCGATCTCGTCTACCTCCTCGGTGTCACCCGCGAGGAACTGGGCGGTTCCGAGTACTACGCGCTGCTGGGGCATCTCGGCAAGAACGTGCCGCGGGTCGATGCAGCATCGGCGCTTGCCCGCTATCGAGCGCTCAACCGGGCACAGGCCGAGGGGGTGATCACCTCCTGCCACGACCTCTCCGACGGCGGCCTCGGTGTCGCCCTGGCGGAGATGGCCTTCGCCGGGGGCTTAGGCATCCACGCCGACCTGCGCCGAGTAACGACCGATGGCCCGCTGCGGGAGGATCACCTCCTCTTTTCCGAGACGGCCAGCCGCCTGCTGGTCACCGTCCGTCAAGAGCACCAAGAGCGTTTCGAAGCGATCTTCGCAGGCCTCGACCATTGCCGGATCGGCGAGGTCTGCGACGATACCGAGCTGCGCCTTACCGGTCTGGCCGGCGAGATTCTCGTCCGGACCTCCATTCACGAACTCAAGGAGGCGTGGCAGTCGCCTCTCCGGGAGCTGTAAAATCATGGCCAAGATAGTCAAAGCCATCGTCATCGCCGGCAACGGGACCAACTGTGAACGGGAAGTGGCCAACGCCTGCCGGCTGGGCGGCGCCGACGTCGCCGACATCGTCCACATTGCCGAGCTGCTGGCCGGCCGCGTCCAACTGGACAGTTATCATTTTCTCAATTTGGCAGGCGGTTTCCTCGACGGCGACGATCTCGGCAGCGCCAAGGCCGGCGCCAACCGCCTTCTGCACGCGCCGGTGCGCGGACGCGGCGAACACCTGATCGACCAGGTACGGCGGTTCATCGCCGAAGGCAAACTGGTGATGGGGGTCTGCAACGGTTTTCAGTTGATGGTCAAGATGGGGATGCTGCCAGCCTTGGGCGGCGATTACCGGCAGCAGAGCACGACCCTGACCTTCAACGACGGCGGCCGCTTCGAGGACCGCTGGGTCTATCTCAAGGCCGATCCCGCCTCGCCCTGCGTCTTCACCCGCGGCCTGAAAGGGCTCTATCTTCCCATCCGGCACGGCGAGGGGAAATTCGTCGCGGAAGCGGCGGCGGTTCTCGAGACCATCGAGGCGCGGCACCTGGCGGTTCTCAAATATTCCGACCCCGTTTTGCATGCCTCCACCATGGAGTACCCGTTCAACCCCAACGGCTCCCAGGCGGCCATTGCCGGCCTGTGCGACGAAACAGGGCGCATTTTCGGTCTCATGCCGCATCCTGAAGCCTACGTTCACCGTACCCACCATCCGCGCTGGACCCGGGAAGAGAATCTGCCGGAAGAAGGGATGGGGCTGTGGCTCTACCGGAATGCCGTCGATTTTATTCGGCGTGAATTGTAGGGCGGGTCTGCGCCCCGCCCGGAGCGGACAGGTCCGAGACCTGCCCCAACACCCCCCGCTGGCATCCCCGGGGGGTATCTTTTTGACGGTGGTCTGTGCTATATTGCCACTGGTCCGGAACGGACGGTCCGTTCGCAAGTGTCTGATTCATCGGGTAAAAATTCCTTAACGCAGAGGATCACTCGATTTCATGTTCGACAAACTCCATGAAGAATGCGGGGTCTTCGGGATATACGGTCATCCCGAGGCAGCCAACCTGACCTACCTGGGGCTCTATGCCCTGCAACACCGCGGCCAGGAGAGCTGCGGCATCGTCGCCTCCGACGGCGAACGCCTGCGGGCCCACAAGGGGATGGGGCTGGTTGCCGACGTATTCAAGCACGATTCGGTCTTCGAGAAACTGCCGGGACGCAGCGCCATCGGGCATGTCCGCTATTCCACCGCCGGCGGCAACGACTTCAAGAACTGCCAGCCGATCATGGTCGACTACGTGCGCGGGTCGATCGCCATCGCCCATAACGGCAACCTGGTCAACGCCCAGGAGCTTCGCAACGACCTGGAGCATCGCGGTTCGATCTTCTCCACCACCGCCGATACCGAGGTCATAATTCATCTGCTGGCCCGCGCTCCGAGCGACTCCCTCCCGGATCGCGTGACCGAGGCCCTGCAGGCGATCAAGGGCGCCTACAGCCTGGTCTTTCTCACCGAAACCCGGCTGGTGGCGGTACGCGACCCCAACGGCTTTCGCCCCCTGGCTCTCGGCAAACTCGACGGCGCCTATGTGGTCGCTTCGGAAACCTGCGCCTTCGATCTCATCGAGGCCGAGTTCATCCGCGAGATCGAACCCGGCGAGATGATCCTCATCGACAAGAACGGCATCAAATCGTTTCACCCCTTCGGCAAGGTGAACCCTTCTCCCTGCATCTTCGAATACATCTACTTCGCCCGCCCCGACAGCACCGTCTACGGTCGCGAGGTCTACGGCGTGCGCAAGGAATTCGGCCGGCAGTTGGCCCGGGAGCATGCGGTGGAAGCCGACGTGGTCATTCCCATCCCCGACTCCGGGGTGCCGTCCGCTGTCGGCTATGCCGAAGAGTCCGGAATCCCCTTCCAGCTAGGTCTGATCCGCAACCACTATGTCGGCCGGACTTTCATCGAGCCGCAGCAGTCGATTCGCCACTTCGGGGTCAAACTAAAGCTCAATCCGGTGCGCGAAGAGATCGAAGGGAAGCGGGTGGTCGTCATCGACGACTCGATTGTCCGCGGCACGACCGCCCGCAAGATCATCAAGATGATCCGCAACGCCGGCGCCCGGGAGATTCACGTGCGCATCTCCAGTCCGCCCACTAGCTTCCCCTGCTATTACGGCATCGATACCCCGACCCGCAAGGAGCTGATCTCTTCCTCGCATACCATCGAAGAGATCAACCGCTACATCACGTCCGACAGTCTGGGCTACCTTTCCCGCGAGGGGATGCTGCATGCGGCCGGAGTTGCCGAAGGGAGCGCCAGACATTTCTGCGACGCCTGTTTCAGCGGTTACTACCCGGTGAAGTTTCCACGACTGAAGGACGACAGCCAGTTGGGACTTTTTTAACCTGGTTGATGCATGGATCGTAGGGGCGCCCCTTGCGGGTGCCCTTGATTCTGGGCAGGCGCAAGGCCTGCCCCTACAATATGTAATGGGAGGATTTTTATGACTGTACAGGAGAGAGATGAACTGATGCGAATCGTCCGCGAACTGTCGTACGAGGAGCGCGAGGTGACCCTGGCATCGGGGCGAAAGAGCAACTTTTACTTCGATGGCAAGCAAACCTGCCTGCATGCCAGGGGTGGCCTGCTGGTCGGCAAGGCGTTCTGGCAAGAGGTGAAGCAGTTCGCCGGGTCAGTCCACGGCGTCGGTGGTCTGACGCTGGGCGCCGATCCCATCGCCACTGCCACCTCCATTGCCGCGGCGCTGGAAGGGCAGGGCGTGCATGCCTTCATCATCCGCAAGGAACCGAAGGGACACGGCACCGGTCAGTGGCTGGAGGGACGCAAGAACCTTCCCCCCGGCTCGCGGGTGGTGATCGTCGAGGATGTCACCACCACCGGCGGCTCGTCGATGAAGGCGGTCGAGCGTGCCCGCGAGGAAGGTCTCGAAGTTGTCGGGATCGTCACCCTGGTCGATCGGGAAGAGGGTGCCCGGGAGGCTATCGAGGCTGTCGGCCTCCCCCTGCGGGCCGTTTTTACCCGAACCCAGGTGGTGGGAAAATAGGGTTAACGCAGGAATATGAAGCAAAAAAGGGCGCCGTCAGGTGCCCTTTTTTGTTCTTCAGGAGTGAACAGTTATTTCTCCTCCGGTATCTTGAACACCTCCAGCACGCCCGGCAGGGTGCGCAATTCGTCGCGATTGACGGCGGCGGTGTCGCCGATGACGCCGATAATGACCCGGTTGGCGCCGGTCGACTGGTGAAAATCGTAATCGCGGTCGATCAGGTACTGCTTGACCCCCTGCAGCTGCGTATCGGTGGCACTCTTCTTCATCACTACGAGCATCGTCGTTATTCCCCTTTTGTCCGAATTCTCTCCAGTCTCCTGCTTTCGTCGATCACGCGCTCAAACAGGCGGACAATGGCGTTGTCCTCCAGTGGGCCTGGGTTGGCGGCCTGCATCCGGTCGAAGATCCTCCTTTCCCGATCGGGGTCGTAGACGGGAAGGCCCTTCTGTTTCTTGATTTCGCCAATTTGCAGGGCCAGGGCGGCGCGCTCGTTGAAGATTCGCAGCAGCTCGCTGTCGAGCCGGTCGATTTCCTTGCGGATATGATCGATATCCAAAGTTCGCTCCCTGTTTTCGTCTGTTAGAATTCCTTGCGAATCAAGGTGTCCCGCTTCCAGTGCACATCATCGGTCTGCGGAAAGTCGATGTTGTAATGCAGGCCCCGGCTCTCCTGCCGCTCGAGGGCACAGCGGACGATGAGTTCGGCGACGGTGGCGATATTGCGCAGCTCGATCATATCGGAGGTGATGTAGAAATCCCAGTAGTAATCGGTGATCTCCTCCTGGATCATCTGGATGCGGCGCAGTGCCCGCACCAGGCGCTTGTTCGAACGGACGATGCCGACGTAATTCCACATGCAGAGACGGATCTCGTGCCAGTTGTGGGCGACCACCACCTCTTCGTCGCTGTTGGTGGCGCTGCCGCTGTCCCAGGGCTGGATCGGCGGGAAGGCGGCAGGCGGCTCGGTGAGCCGCAGCAGGGAACATTGCGCTGCGCGGTCAGCGAAAACGACCCCTTCGAGCAGGCTGTTGCTGGCCAGGCGATTGGCGCCATGCAGCCCGGTGCAGGAAGTTTCGCCGATGGCGAAAAGGTTGCGGATATCCGACTCACCGCTGGCGTCGACCTGGACGCCGCCGCACAGGTAGTGGGCAGCGGGCACGACCGGAATCGGCTCCCGGGTCATGTCGATGCCGAAGGAGAGACAGGTTTCGTAGATATTGGGAAAGCGCTCCCGGATGTAATCGGCCCCGCGGTGGGTGATGTCGAGAAAGACGCAGTCGTCGCCGTGGACCTTCATCTCGTTGTCGATGGCGCGGGCGACTATGTCCCGCGGCGCGAGATCTTTGAGCTCGTGATATTGCTCCATGAAGGCGGTTCCGTCCCGTCGCCTGAGGACCGCCCCTTCGCCGCGCACCGCCTCGGAAATGAGAAACGATTTGGCCAGGGGATGAAACAGGGTGGTCGGATGGAACTGCATGAATTCCATGTTGGCGATGGTCGCTCCGGCCCGGTAGGCCATGGCGACGCCGTCCCCGGTGGCAACGTCGGGATTGCAGGTATAGAGATAGACCTTGCCGGCGCCGCCGGTAGCCAGAACGGTGGTCCGGGCGCCGAAGGCAATGACCTCCCGGTTGCGGATGTCGAGAACGTAAGCGCCCAGGCAGCGATTGGGCTTCAGGCGGCGATGGGTGACCTTGGCCTCGGTAATGAGGTCGATAGAGATATGCTGCTCGTAGACGGTGATGTTGGGGTGATTGCGCACGGCTGCCACCAGCGCCCGTTCGATCTCCTGGCCGGTGAGGTCTTTGGCATGGAGTATGCGTCTCTCGCTGTGTCCCCCTTCGCGGGTGAGGTCGTAGGTGTCATCGGCATTCTTGGTGAACTGCACTCCCCAGTCGATGAGGTCGTGAATCGCCTGCGGACCGCTTTCCACAACGAGCCGGACCACATCTTCATGAGAGAGGAAGGCACCGGCAACCATGGTGTCGCGAATGTGCGAGTCGAAGGAGTCCTCGGCGGATATGACCGAGGCGATGCCGCCCTGAGCCAGGTTGGTGGCGGTTTCCGAAATTTCCCGCTTGGTTACAATGGAGACGGTGCCGTGGTTGGCGACCTTGAGGGCGTAGGAAAGGCCGGCAATGCCACTGCCGATGACCAAAAAATCCGATGTAATTTTCATCTAGTAGCCTCGCAGGGCGCAATGTCCGGACTGGGTTTCGCCGGCGTAGAGGGAGATCCTCCCGCCGGTTTTCACCCCTCCGAGGGTCTCATTATCGATTCGCTGACCCCGGTTGTCAAGGTTTTTGCCTGGCTAAATGGGTTGAAATACAGTGGATTTTAAGCTATAGTCCAAAATGTTTACGAGAGGATGAAGCATGCCGAGCATCACCTTCCATGTCAGATCATCTCTTTTGGGGCTGATCCTGCTGCTCCTTCTCCCCCTCTCTGCTCAGGCGGACATCTATAAGTACGTCGACGCCAACGGCGTCGTTCATTTTACCAACACTCCCACCAGCAACCAGTACAAACTGTATCTCAAAGAGCGTCGTTCTCCCGTATCCGGGACCGTTTCCTCGGGCACCATCGGCCCGATCATCAGCCGGCAGGCTGCTGCATTTCGCCTCGACGAAGCGCTGGTGCGGGCGGTGATCAAGGCGGAGAGCGGCTACAACCCCCGGGCCGTATCCAAAAAGGGTGCACTGGGGCTTATGCAGCTGATGCCTGATACGGCCAGGCTGCTGAAGGTTCGCGATCCGCTCGATGCGGAGGAGAATGTCCGGGGCGGCAGCCGCTATCTGCGGCTCATGCTCGATGAGTTCAATGGCAATCTCGACCTTGCCCTGGCCGCCTATAACGCCGGTCCTAACGCGGTCCGTCGTCACGGCGGCATCCCGCCTTACGAAGAGACCCGCACCTACGTCAATCGCGTGAAGACATACATGCAGCACTACCGGCAGGGCAAGGACACCTGGCTATGAATTTTCGCACGGGGTTGCTCAACCTGCCGAACCTCCTGACCCTGGCGCGAATAGCCGCAATCCCGGCGGTAGTGATCCTCCTGCTTTACGACACTCGCACCACCAGCTTCATTGCCGCCGCCGTTTTCGGCGCTGCGGCCATCACCGACTGGCTGGACGGTTGGCTGGCACGCAAGTGGCAAGTCGTCACGGTGCTGGGCAAGTTTCTCGACCCGCTGGCCGACAAGCTCATCGTCATGGCGGCACTGATCATGCTCATTCCCCATGGACGAGTGCAGGCCTGGGCCGTTTTTCTCATTCTTGCCCGGGAAATGGTTGTTACCGGTCTGCGTTCCATCGCTTCGTCCGAAGGTGTAGTCATCTCTGCCAGCGACCTGGGCAAATACAAGACGATTTTCCAGATGACCGCCATCCCCGGACTGCTTCTGCACTATGATTATTACTGGTTGTTCGGCCTGCGCTGGGAACTTTTCCATGTCAACATGCACAACTTCGGTATTTTCTATTTTTACGTCGCCTTCTTCATGACCATGTGGTCGGGTGGCGATTATCTCTTTAAATTCTTTAAGGTTATTGCCAGATAAAGGTTTCCGCGGGCTGTCATTTTTTACCGAATTTTTTATTGACTTGGGAAAAGCCTTTTGTTATACATAAGCCCGCTCGCGACAGCGGGCTCCAAAGTGAGCGGGAATAACTCAGTGGTAGAGTGCAACCTTGCCAAGGTTGAAGTCGCGGGTTCGAATCCCGTTTCCCGCTCCAGAAAAGCACAGACCCCAGGATCACCGGTCCTGGGGTTTTTTGCTGTCTGCATCGCCCCGAATCAGGGGCAGGGAACCGCTCGAAAATGAATGCCGATACCCGTTTTTTCGCCACTGTTCCGCGACGGATGGAGCACCTGCTGGTCGAGGAGTTGCGTCGGCTCGCCGCCGTGGAGATCCAGGAGAGTCGCTCCGGCGTCTATTTCGCCGGTGGCCTTGAAACGGCGCTGCGGGTCTGTCTCTGGTCGCGCCTGGCGAGCCGGGTCTTGCTTCCGCTGGCCGAGTTTCCCGCCGCCACTCCTGAGGCGCTCTATGCCGGAGCTGCGGCCATCGCCTGGGAGGAGCATCTGGCGCCGCAGGGAACACTGGCGGTCGATTGTACCCTGACGGCTTCGCGCCTCAACCATTCCCATTATGCGGCACTCAAGGTCAAGGATGCCGTTGTCGATCGCTTTCGCAACCGCTGCGGTATCCGTCCTTCGGTCGCCGTGGAACGCCCGGACCTGCGGATCAACGTGCACGTCCACCGCGATGTGGCGACGATCAGCCTCGATCTCTCCGGCGAGAGCCTGCATCGCCGCGGATACCGGGAGGAGGGAGGGGCGGCGCCGCTGAAGGAGAATCTGGCGGCCGCCATCCTGCTCAAGGCCGGCTGGCTTGAAACGGCGCAGAAAAACGGCGTCCTGGTCGACCCGATGTGCGGCTCCGGGACCCTGCCGATCGAGGCGGCTCTCATGGCCGCCGACATCGCCCCGGGTTTGCTGCGCCCCTACTTCGGCTTTTCGGGCTGGCTGGGGAATGACCCCCGGCTCTGGCGGCGACTGGTCACCGAGGCCGAGACGCGGCGACTGACCGGGCTGGCGCGGATCCCCCTCATCGTCGGCTACGATGCCAACCCGGCGGCTGTTCGTGTCGCCTGGGCCAACCTCGAGCGGGCCGGATTGGCGGGGCGGGTCCATTTTGAACGCCGCGACGTCGCTGAACTTTCGCCGCCGTCCGCCGGCGGAGAGCGGGGCGGTCTGGTGGTCGTCAACCCGCCCTACGGCGAGCGCCTCGGCGAGGTGGAGGAACTGCATGGCCTTTACCGTACTCTGGGTGAACGGCTGAAAAGTCACTTTTCTGGTTGGAACGCCGCCGTATTCACCGGCAACCCCGAGCTCGGCAGAGATCTCGGGCTGCGTGCCCGGCGGCTGCATACGCTCTTTAACGGGGCACTGGAATGCCGCCTGTTGCAGTTCGAAGTGGCACCGGAATGGTTTGCCGCCCTGCCGGAGGAGCACCGCAACAGGACCCATGCTGTCGCTCCCGCCAGTCTCGGGGAAGGAGCGGAGATGTTTGCCAACCGGTTGCGCAAGAATCTGCGCAATCTAGGGCGCTGGGCGCGGCAGAACGGCATCACCTGTTACCGGCTTTACGATGCCGATTTGCCGGAGTATGCCGTCGCTGTCGACCTCTATGAACGGTGGGTGCACGTCCAGGAGTATGAAGCTCCCGCCACCATCGATCCGCAGAAGGCCGGGAGCCGCCTGCGCGACGTGCTGGCGGTGCTGCCGGCGGTCCTGGAAGTTCCTGCCGAGAGCGTCTTCCTGAAGGTACGGCGCCGGCAGAAGGGGACGGCCCAGTACCAGAAATTCGACCGCCGCGGCGAGTTCCACGAAGTTCACGAGGAGGATTGCCGGTTCCTGGTCAACTTCAGCGATTACCTCGACACCGGCCTTTTCCTCGACCACCGTCCGACCCGGCAGTTGCTGCGGGAGTTGGCGCCCGGGAAGCATTTCCTCAATCTTTTCGCCTACACCGGGGCGGCCACGGTGTATGCCGCCGCAGGCGGGGCTCGCGCTACCACCACCGTTGATCTGTCGCAGGTTTACCTTGACTGGGCGCAGCGCAACCTGGCGTTGAATGGATTCTCCGGGGCGCAGCACGAGTTTGTCCGCGCCGACTGTCTGGAGTGGCTGCAGCGGGAGCGCCGCCGGTTCGATCTCATTTTTCTCGACCCGCCGACCTTTTCCACCTCCAAGCGCATGGAAGCCACCTTCGACGTGCAGCGCGATCACGTCCCGCTGTTGCGGGCGGCCGCCGGCCTGCTCGCCCCCGGCGGCGTACTGATCTTTTCAAACAATAACCGCCGTTTCAGGATGGACTGCGATTCGCTTCCGGCACTGCGGATCGAGGAGATTACCCGGCAGACCATCCCTCGGGACTTCGAGCGCAACCCGCGCATTCACAACTGCTGGCGAATCACTCTCAGGCAGTAGGTTTGGAGAGCTTCTAAGTTGACAATCCTGCGCCCTGGAAGTATTTAGAGGCGGGAAGCCTTTTCAACCCGGTGTTTTTCTCGGTCGAGAGGCGAAACTTTGAGAAGGTCTGCGAGAGCGCACTGAAGGAAGCCGGAGCCTGTGACAGAGACCCTTGAGCGCCGGACGATAACGAATTGGCCGGAAATCACCATTGTCGTTGCCATGACCCGGCAGCGGGTCATCGGCCGAAAGGGGCGGCTTCCCTGGCATATCCCCGAGGATTTGCGGCTGTTCAGGGAACTGACCACGGGGCAGACCGTCATCATGGGGCGAGAGACTTTCGCCTCGATCGGCCACCCCTTGCCGGAGCGCCGCAATATCGTCGTCACCCGGACGCTCCGGGAGATTGCCGGAGCGGAGGTCTGTCAGAGCTTTTCAGAAGCTCTGAAAAAGCGCACCGCCGACGGTAAAAAGATTTTTGTCATCGGCGGCAGGACGATCTATCGCCACGCTCTGCCGGTTGCCGATGCCATGGTGGTCTCATGGATCCGGGAAGATTATGCCGGAGACACCTTTTTCCCCGAAGCTGACCTGGAGGCCTGGTCGGTGGAGAAGGTCGAAGAGCATGTGGCATTCACGCGGGTCTGGTACAAAAAGGGAAACCCTGGTCCGGACCGTTGCATTGCCTCTGGTGAGCGAAGGAGAGATCCATGGGCGACCTGACTTTGACCTGCCCGCATTGCGGTTTTGCCAGGACGATGCCGGCAGAGAAGGTGCCCGAGCGCCCCGTCCGGGTAACCTGTCCGAAGTGCCGGGAAAGCTTCGCTTTCCGCAAACCCGCGGTCGTCCCGATCTCCCCGAAAGCTGACAGTCCTTCCTCCGTGCCGCCTTCGGCAGTTGATGCCCCTGCGCCGGAACCGTCGACGACCGGCCGGCTGCGGGGCATCGGTGAGCTGTTCAAGGATGCCTGGGAGATCTACGTCCGCCGGGTCGGCGTGCTGATGGGGCTCTATCTTCTCGCCCTCCTGTTTCTGCTGCTCCCGGTCGGCCTCTTTGCCCTCCTCGGGGTCTCAGTCTCTCTGGTGATGCCCGATCTCGGGACGCCTCTGCTCGCGGCCGGCATCCTGACCGGCCTTCTTCTCGGGTGCGTTGCCCTGTTCTGGGGCCTGGCAGCCATGGTCTATGCCGTCGCCGATGAGAACCTCGATATCAAGACAGCTCTGCAGAGAAGCTGGAGCCGGATCTGGGCCTTTGCCTGGGTCTTTACTCTCACCGGTTTCATTGTCACCGGCGGCTTCCTGCTTCTGATCATCCCCGGGATCATTTTTTCCGTCTGGTTCTTCCTCTCCCAGTTCGTTCTCGCTGCCGAGGACGAGCGGGGCATGCGTGCCCTGCTCAAAAGCAAGGCTTACATGCAGGGGCGTTTTTTCGAGGTCTTTCTCCGCCTGTTCGTCGTCTGGATAGTGTCGGCGGTTATCGGCATGGTGCCGGTCCTCGGCGCCGTTCTCTCCCTTCTCTTCGTTCCCTTCATGCTGATTTGCGGTTGGCTGATCTACGATGATCTGCGGCGGGAAAGAGGGAGCTTTCCCTTTACCTGCTCGGCCGGCGACAAGATGATCTGGGTCGTGATCGGCGCTCTCGGTTTCCTGGTTGTCCCACTCTCTCTGCTGCTGCTGGGGATCGGCTGGCTGGGTCTTTCCCTTTCCGGCATCAACCTTCCCTGGCGGTGGTTCGGGTACTAGGCGAACGCCACTACTCTGACCGGCAGAAGGAGCGGGACCCAACGACAAGAGCCGCCTTCTGTCTGGAAGGCGGCTCTCATGCTTCGCCTGCTGTCCGCCGCTCATCAGTCTCTGTCGTTGCTAGCGCCGCTCTCACGAGAAAGATTGAAGGGGTCATACAGCCAGGGTGCCACCCGGTAATGGACGCTGGGGTCGTAGTTGTCCTTGTGCCAGTAATATTCCTCTACCGTTTTGATTTCAATGATATTACTGGTGGACCAGTTGCCCCGGACCTCGCTTCCCTGCTCGTTGGTCCAGGTGGTTGTCGACGCTTTTTTGTCGGTCTCCGCAAGGCCGACACCGGCAGTGACAAGCATCGTCAGCAGAATAGCCATGATGGTGAATAATCGTGACATTTTCTTCCTCCTTTCATCGATTGCGAGGAAGTCCCTGTAAAATCATTATATAACGTTTCTTCACCAGCCGTCATTTCGTGGCCGCGAACGGGAGTTGAGACGGTTCTGTGGAATGCTTCCCGGCGGAAGGTCGTTGCCGATCCCGGGACAGAGGGAGCTGCATGCAGGAGGCTGCTTGGTCTCGCCGGTTGGCTCAGGAAGCCAGATGGCGCACGAACCAGTCCCGGGCCAGTTCCGCCGCCTTCTCCAGCGCCCCCGGTTCCTCGAAGAGGTGGGTGGCACCGGGGACGATGGCCAGTTCCTTCACCGAGGTCAGGCGGGCCAGGGCCTGCCGATTCAGCTCGAGCACCCCGGCGTCCCGCTCGCCGACAATCAGCAGGGTGGGGGAGACCACTTCTGCCAGGAAAGGCGTGGCCAGGTCCGGCCGGCCGCCGCGGGAGACTACCGCGGCGATGGCGCCGCCGACTTCGGCAGCTCCCTGCAACGCCGCCGCCGCGCCGGTGCTGGAGCCGAAATAGCCCAGCGCCATGCCCGCCCCCTCCGGCCGGGCCGTCAGCCAGCGGGTGACTGCTGCCAGGCGGCGGGCCAGGAGATCGATGTTGAAGCGGTTGGCGTAGTCGGCATCCTCCTCCCTGGTCAAAAGGTCGAAGAGCAGAGTGCCGAGCCCGCCCTGCTGCAGGAAGCGGGCGACGAAG
The DNA here is from genome assembly GCA_035620395.1 of Desulfuromonadales bacterium. Classification (NCBI taxonomy): domain Bacteria; kingdom Pseudomonadati; phylum Thermodesulfobacteriota; class Desulfuromonadia; order Desulfuromonadales; species Desulfuromonadales bacterium. Next base: position 12,977 of record DASPGW010000130.1, read on the forward strand.
GTGTTGCGCGGGCTCAGCCGGCTCGAGCCGCTGCCGTGGGCAAACAGGATAACTCCTTTGGCCTTCTCCGGCAGGCCCAGAAGCCCCTCGAGGGTGATCGGGCCGATCTCGATTCGCACGGTTTGCTCCATGCTCTCCCCCTTTCCGTCCTTCCATTTCCGCTCTGGCCGCCGTCATCGCGATGGACAGCCGCCCCTGTTCCAGCCTAACAGCCGCACCGGCTGCGTCAAGGCGGGAGACCGCTTGAGATTACCCTCTGCGAACGGCACGGCAGCGCGAAAAACTGAATTGGAGGGAGGGCCTGTCCATGCCGCTCGCCACTTTTCTCCTTGACACCCCGGTAGTGATTTGATATCACTACCGAGCCTTAAACGCCGCCTTCGGCGTCGTATCGGGGCCCCGTCGCCAAGTGGTAAGGCAGAGGTCTGCAAAACCTCCATCACCAGTTCGAATCTGGTCGGGGCCTCCAAAAAGAAACCAAGCCAGCCCCTTGCGGCTGGCTTTTTTTGCTTCTGCGGCCATGCACCCCTTCTCCCTGCCCATTCTGATCCTTTTCGTTCTGGTCGGCTCCCTGGCAGGTTTTCTGGCTGGCCTCATGGGGATCGGCGGTGGGATCATTCTCATTCCCCTGTTCCTATGGTCCTTCAAGGTAGCGGGATTTTCTCCCGACATCATCGTTCATGCCGCTTTCGGGACGAGTCTCGCGATTATCATTCCCACCGCTGTCAGCAGCACTTTGGGACACCGCAAACGTGGCAATGTCGAGTGGCGGCAGGTCTCACTCATGGCTTGTGGCGGCGTTTTCGGGGTCCTGGCCGGCTCGTCCCTGGCGGCAGGGTTGCCGGGCGACGTGCTCAAGGGGCTGTTCGGCCTGATGCAGATCGGTTCGGGGCTGAAGATGTTTCGCCACCAATCCCATCTGCCGCCTGAGGAAGTTGTCGGCATCCCGACCCGCTGGCTGTTATTGACCGGTTTTGTCGTCGGTACCTTTTCCGCCTTCTTCGGCGTCGGCGGCGGGATTGTGGCGGTCCCCATGATGGTCATCCTGCTGCGCCAGCCGATCCACCTTGCAGTGGGGAACTCCAGCGCCCTGATGGTCATCTCCGCCATCGCCGGATCAATCTCCTATGTTGTCCACGGCTGGAGGCTGCCGCAGCTTCCCCCGTTCTCCCTCGGCTATGTGAACCAGTTGGTAGCCGTCATTATCGCTCCCCTGACCATCGTTTTCGCCCGTTTGGGGGTGCGGCTTGCCTCCCGCACCGACCATGCTAAGCTGATGAAGACGTTCGCCGGCTTCCTGATCTGCACCGGCGCCTACATGGCCCTGGGACTGTTCTTCCGCTGAAACAGCCAAGGCGGAGGCCACCCGCGATTTTTCGGAGGTCGTCATGCAACGTTCACCGGCCGTGGCCGGCCAGTTCTACCCCCTTCAGCCGGACGTTCTGCGCCAAACCGTAAAAGAGCTGTTGCCGAAAGTCCCGGCGCCACAGCCGGCCATCGGCGTCCTGGTGCCCCACGCCGGCTATGTCTATTCCGGAGCCATCGCCGGCGAGACCTTCGCCCGGGTCCAGATCCCCTCCCGCGTCGTTATCATCGGACCCAATCACCGCGGAGTCGGTCACCCCGCCGCTGTTTTTCCGGCCGGCAGCTGGCTTACCCCGCTCGGGGAAGTGACAGTTGACGGCGAACTCGCAGACAACCTTCTCGCCGAGTGCCCCGGCCTGAGCGCCGACCCGGCGGCCCACCGCTTCGAGCATTCCCTGGAAGTTCAGGTCCCGTTCATCCAGGTCCTCAATCCGCAAGCCGCCATCGTGCCGATCTGCCTCGGGCATCTGCGCCTGGAAGATCTGCTGGCTATCGGGAAAGCGGTGGGGGGTGCGCTGAGCCGTTTCGGGGAAAAAGTCCTGCTGGTCGCCAGCACCGATATGACCCATTACGAACCGGGCGACATCGCGCGCGGAAAAGACCATCTGGCCCTCGATCGGGTCCTCGCGCTCGATCCGGAAGGGCTTTACCGGAAGGTGTGCGAGAGGAGAATTTCCATGTGCGGCTTCATGCCGACGATATTGATGCTGGCGGCGGCTGCGGAGCTTGGAGCAACTGCCGCCAGCCTGGTGCGCTACGGGAATTCGGGGGAGGTCACCGGCGACCAGACCGAGGTGGTCGGCTATGCCGGCGTGATTGTCACGTAACTAGAAAAACCTTGTCAATTCTGTGGGCTTTGCAGTATAAAACCGGGGTCGCCGACGGCGGCCCCCTTTGTTTAAGGCGCTAATCTCTCGATTTCAGGAGTTCAGGATGTCCGACCTGCGTGTTCGTTTTGCCCCCAGCCCGACCGGCTACCTGCATATCGGCGGCGCCCGCACGGCGCTGTTCAACTACCTGCTGGCCCGCAAGGAAAAGGGGACGTTCATCCTGCGCATCGAGGATACCGACGTCGCCCGTTCCACCCAGGAGTCGGTGGATGCCATCCTGCAGGCGATGGAGTGGCTGAGCCTCTCCTACGACGAGGGTCCATACTACCAGTCAGAACGGTTCGACCTCTACCGGCAGAAAGTCGAGGAACTGCTGATTGCCGGCAAGGCCTTCCGCTGCTATTGCACGGCCGAAGAGCTCGAAGCCAAACGCGAGGCGGCGCTGAAGAGCGGCGGCAAACCGAAATACGACGGCACCTGCCGCAACCGCACCGACCATCCGGCGGACTTGCCGTTCGTGGTACGCTTCCGTTCACCGCAGGAAGGGACGACCACCTTCGCCGACCGGATCAAGGGACCGATCTCCTTCCAGAACGAGGAACTCGACGACGTCATCATCCAGCGCTCCGACGGCACCCCCACCTACAATTTCGTGGTCGTGGTGGACGATGCGGAGATGGGAATCACCCTGGTCATCCGCGGCGATGACCATATCAACAACACTCCCCGGCAGATCCTGATGTATCAGGCGCTCGGCTACCCGGTCCCCGAGTTCGCCCATGTGCCGATGATCCTCGGGGCCGACAAGACCCGTCTTTCCAAGCGGCACGGCGCCACCTCGGTGATGGCCTACCGCGAGATGGGGTACCTGCCCGAGGCGATGGTCAACTACCTGGTCCGGCTCGGCTGGTCCTTCGGCGACCAGGAGATCTTCTCCATGGACGAGCTGATCGAGAAGTTCAGCCTGGAGAACGTCGGCCGCTCCGCCGGCGTCTTCAACCCGGACAAGCTGCTCTGGCTCAACGCCCATTACATCAAATCGGGCGACCCCGTCCGGCTGGGGAACCTGCTGCGGGAATATCTTGACGCCAAGGAAGTCCGCACCGAGGGTGGTCCGGAGCTGCCGGCGGTGGTCCGGACGCTCCAGGAACGATCGCGGACGATGGTGGAGATGGCCGAAGGGGCCGCTTTCTACTTCGCCCGGGAGGTCGTCTACGACCCCGAAGCGGCCGCCAAGCACCTCACCGTCGACAAGAAGACGGTCCTCGAGGCCCTGCTGGCCGGACTGGAAGACTGCGCCGGTTTCGACGAGGCGGCGATCGAGGCCGTTTTCGCTTCGGTCATGGCCGGACTCGGGCTCAAGCTCGGCAAGGTCGGCCCGACCGTCCGCGTGGCGTTGACCGGCGGCACGGTCAGCCCCGGCATCTACGAGGTCATGGCCGTTCTCGGCAAGGAGGAAAGCCTCTGCCGGCTGGCCAAGGCCGTCCGGTTCTTGCAGCAGGTATAAAGATAAAACGCATGTCTCGCCCGGACAACAAAGCCCTTCCGTGCTTCCGTACGGAAGGGCTTTCTCTTTAAAAGCATACGGTTATGCAAGCATTCTGCATCCGTTTTCGAGAGCATTGAGACCCCGGCAAATCCTGCTAGACTGACTGGCAAGGTCTGTATTTTCTTTCAGATAGGGGAGGTCGCTGATGAAGGTTCTGGTGGTCTACTATTCGCGTTACGGCCATGTCCGCGCTCTGGCCAGAGCGGTAGCGGAAGGGGTGGGTTCGGTGCCGGGCGTCGAGCTGGTGCTGCGGCGGGTGGCGGAGTTCCCGGAGGTGGAAAGGACCATGGCCGAGGACAAGTACGCCAGCGCGGTATGGGATGAGCACAGGGACGTCCCGGTCTGCACCCTGGAGGACCTGAGCCAGGCGGACGGGGTGGTCTTCGGCAGCCCGACGCGCTACGGCAACATGATCGCCCAGATGAAGAGCCTGATCGACTCGACGGCCGGGCTCTGGTTGAAAGGGGAGATGGAGGGGAAGCCGGCCGGCTGCTTCACCTCCACCGCCACCACCCACGGCGGCCAGGAGACGACCCTGCTCACCATGATGGTCCCCCTGCTGCACCTGGGGATGGTGATCGTCGGCGTCCCCTACTCGACCCCGGGGATGCTGCACACCGAGGGACGCGGCGGCACCCCCTACGGGGCGACGGCGGTGGCGGGGCCGCGCAACGAGCTCAAGCCGACACCCGAGGACCTGGAGATCGCTCGGGCGTTGGGGAAGAGGGTGGCCGAGGCGGCGGTGAAGCTGCGGGGGTAGCGTGATTTGTCCCAGAAACGACATTTGCCCACGCGACGCTGCAACGAACGCAACGTAAAATCAGAGATACCCAAGTCAGATCATTCACCAATTAGCAGGTCGCTGAAAAACTCCTCCACTCTTCCGGGTTACCGACTAGGATGAGGTTTCAGGGCGCTTTCAGCGGGTCAATTTCGGTTTCTCGGCAATCTTGTTCTTTGATTCTTGGTTTCTCGACCCCCGATTTCGGAGTTTTGCCCATTTATTCGGGGCTTTGGGCAATCCCTTCCCCTTTTCATGCTGGGGAGACCCTCAGGATGTTTCGCATTCGGACCAAGTTGTAGGCGGCGGCGACCAGGGCGAAGTGCCATCCCACCCGGTCAGTTCCTCGGTACTTGGGTGAGCGGTAGTTGCCCACCGTCTTCATCCACCCGAAGATCTCTTCCACCCGCTTGCGGATGCGCTGGCTCACTTTGTATTCATCATGCCGGGTGGTGCGGTCGTCAATGGCGGAGGCGCGGTTGGTATTATTCTGGGCGACATGGGGTGTCACCTTGAACCCCTGCAGCGCTTTGACGAACTCCTGGGTGTCGTAATCGGCCCCCAAGGTGAACCGCCGCTTCTGGCCCTTTTTGCGGGACGCCTTCTTGATCATGGCCAAGGCGGCCTCGCGCTCGGCGGTCCCGTTGGCCTGGGTCACGGTCGCTTCGACTACCAGGCCGTTGCGATTCTCCATCAGCGCGTGGCCGATGTAATAAAGATCGGCTCCCTGCTGGCTGCTCTTGCGATAGAGCTTGGCCTTCGGGTCGGTCACCGAGGCATGGGTAGCATTGGAGAGTTTCTCTCCCTTGAAGTCGCGCTCTTCGTTGCGACCGACCGGACCATCGGGCGGGCCGTCTTTGGGCCGGAAGCTCTTGATCGATGCCCAGGCTTCCAGCAAGGTGCCGTTCACCGTGAAATGCTCGCTGGAGAGCAGCTTCTTGCTGCGGGCCTGCGCCAACACGGCTGCGAAGAAATGAGCGGAAATCTCAGCCTTGAGCAGTCGATCGCGGTTTTTGGTAAACACCGTGGCGTCCCAAGGTTTTTCATCCAGAGCCATGTCGAGAAACCAGTGGAAGAGGATGTTGTAGTCGATCTGCTCGACCAACTGCCGCTCACTGCGGATCGTATAGAAGGCCTGCAGCAGTGAGGCCTTGAGCAGCTTCTCCGCGGGATGGAGGGGCGGCCGGTGTGGGAGTAGATGGCATCAAACTGAGTGGAAATCTGTTTCCGCGCGGCATCGACCATGGCCTTGATGGGCCGCAGGGGATGATCCTTGGGCACCATGGCCTCCGGGGAGACGTAGCTGAACATGGTCAGGGTTGATTCGTTCTCGCCGCGCATAAATTTCTCCTGCAATATCGGTTAGATATGCGCAGGATTGTAGCACAGAAGGCCGTCTTTACCTCGTTTGTTTACAGAGTTTTTCAGCAGCCTGCTAAGCCGAGGTTAGCCCGGTTCGACTTCCTCCCACCACTCCCCACCCCTATGAAACCAAAAGGCCCGCTCGCGCGGGCCTTTCCCATCAGAAATTATCCTTATCAGTTCCAACCGCATTCCGGTCTACCCCACCTCGTTGTACTCCCGCTCCCGAAACTCCACCCCCAGTTCCTCCGCCACCCGCCGGCAGGCCGCCATATCGACCCCCGGCAGGCCGACTGCAGTCGCGGTGACCGAGGGGATGTGTCCCTTCGCCGCCACAAGAAACGCCTTGACCGCCTCGTACCCCTGCGCACCGAACTTCGACCGGCAGAGCCTCTGGTAGGTCTCGGCGTCCGGTGCGTTCAGCGAGACGGAGACGGCGTCGACGAGGCCTTCGAGCTCCGGCAGGATGTTGCGGCCATGCACCAGGTTCGCCTGGCCGTCGGTGTTGATGCGCACCTTGACGCCCTTCGCCTTCAGCCAGGCGGCGATCTCCCGGATCAGGTCGAGGCGGATCAGCGGTTCGCCGTAGCCGCAGAAGACCACCTCCTGGAAGCGGGTCGGATCGCCGATCGCCGCCAGCACCTGCGCCGCAGTCGGCTCGTACTCCAGCCGCAGGTGGTGCCCCTTGACGGTGAAGTCCTTGAACTTGGCGCAGAAGATACAGGCGTTGGTGCAGCGGTTGGTGATGTTGAGGTAGAGCGAGTCGCGGATGCGGTAGGCGATCTTGCTGGTCATGTCGACCTCGCCGATGCCGAACAGGTTGAAGGCGTTGAGGGTGGTGATGCGGGCTACGTCCTCGATGGTCAGCCCCTTGATGGTGGCAATCGCCTCGGCGGTGTGGCGGACGAAGGCCGGTTCATTGCGCCGGCCGCGGCAGGTCTGGGGAGCGAGGTACGGGCAGTCGGTCTCCACCAGCATCTGGTCGACGGGAAGGGCGCGCACCACCTCGCGGGCGGCTTCGTTCTTCGGGTAGGTGATGGTGCCGGGGAAGGAGATGTAGAAGCCGAGCCCGATGCAGGCCCTGGCCATGGCGAGGTCGCCGCTGAAGCAGTGCAGGACGCCGCCGACTTCGCTAGCCCGCTCCTCGCGCAGGATCTGCAGCACTTCGTCGTGCGCCTCGCGGTCGTGGACGATGACCGGCAGACCGACTTCGCGGGCCAGGCGGAGTTGCTGGCGGAAGGATTGCCGCTGCACCTCGCGCGGGGAGCGGTCCCGGTAGAAATCGAGGCCGATTTCGCCGATGGCGACAACTTTTGGCTCCCTTGCGAGCCGGCGCAGCTCATCGAGCCCGGCCGCGTCGGCCTCGCCGGCGTCATGTGGGTGGATGCCGACGGCAGCGTAGATGGAGGGGTGCGCCGCGGCGATCTTCACGCTTTCCCGGGAACTGGCGAGGTCGCAGCCGATGGTGAGGATGTGACTGATGCCGTTGTCGCCGGCGCGGGCGATGACGGCATCCAGGTCGGCGGCGAACTGGCCGCTGTCGAGGTGGGCGTGGGTGTCGATTAAAAGGGGTAGGGACATGGATTCTCCAATACCTTGAAAATCGGTCTCACGCAACGCCGCAACGAACGCTACGCAAACCCTGGTCAAATCCTTAAGCTATTTTCTCACGCGAAGCCGCGAAGACGTGGAGAAATTCAAAGGATTTGATGTTTTGGTTTTACTTCGCTCTATTCACTTAGCGTTAGAATTCGTCGCGTCGACGCGGCGACACGTAATCGATTCGATTTTACAATAAACAAGGGGCGCAAAGTGCGCCCCGAAGGTGATGCGGCGGTAGGGGCACGGCATGCCGTGCCCTTGGATCAAAGTCTCGTTATTCCGCTTCGATGCGCGGGAAGAGGGGTTCTGCCTTGGCGATTTTTGCTCCGGCCTTGAGTCCGCCCCAGCCGTCCTTCCCATCGAGGGAGATGTCCGCCGGGTCGCAGCCGAGGGTCGTCATGATCTTGCCGGCGGTTTCGGGCATGTAAGGGGCGACCAGCAGGCCAATCAGGCGGATTCCCTCGATCAGGTTGTACATGACCGTTCCCAGTCGGGGGCGCTGCGCCTCGTCCTTGGCCAGAGTCCAGGGGGCGGTTTCGTCGATGTACTTGTTGGCCGCGCCGACCAACTCCCAGATCGCCTGCAGCGCCTTGTTGAAGGCGAGTTCGTCCATGTGAGCTTCGATGGCGCGGACGGCGGCGGGGAAACGGGCGATGAAAGCCGCGTCCACTTCAGGGGTGCCGACAGGGGCGGGGAGGGCGCCGTCGAAGTATTTGCCGAGCATGGCCGTGGAGCGGCTGACCAGGTTCCCCAGGTCATTGGCAAGGTCGGAGTTGATCCGGTGCACCAGGGCCGAATGGGAGAAGTCGCCGTCGAGTCCGAAGGGGACCTCGCGCAGCAGGAAGTAGCGGATGGCGTCGACTCCGTACTTGTCGACCAGCATGTTCGGTTCCACCACGTTGGCCAGGCTCTTGCTCATCTTCTGCCCCTCGACGGTCCACCAGCCGTGCGCGAACACCTTTTTTGGCAGAGGGATGCCGGCAGCGAGCAGGAAGGTGGGCCAGTAGACGGTGTGGAAGCGCAGGATGTCCTTGCCGATCACATGCACGTCGGCAGGCCAGTAACGGCCGAAATCGCCATCCGGGTCGTCAGGGTAGCCGAGGGCGGTGATGTAATTGGTCAGCGCATCGAACCAGACGTAGATGACGTGCTTTTCATCCCCCGGGACCGGAATTCCCCAGGAAAAGGAGGTGCGCGAGATGGAGAGGTCGCGCAAGCCCTCCTTGACGAAGTTGAGAATCTCGTTGCGCCGGCTGCGCGGCTGGATGAAGTCCGGATTGGCTTCAATATGCCGGATCAACTGCTCCTGGTATTTGCTCATCCGGAAGAAATAGGACGATTCCTTGAGCTTTTCCGTCGGGCGGCCGCAGTCGGGACAGCAGCCGTCCATCAGCTGGGTCTCGGTCCAGAAGGTCTCGCACGGCGTACAGTACCAGTCCTCATACTCGCCCAGATAGATGTCGCCAGTGGCCAGTATCTTCTCGAAAAGGTGCCGCACCCCTTTTTTGTGCCGTTCCTGCGAGGTGCGGATGAAGTCGGTGTTGGAGACGTTGAGCTTCTCCCAGAGTGCCTGGAAACGCTTCATGACCCGGTCCGCCAGTTCCAGCGGCGTCTCCCCCTTGGCCTGGGCGGCTTTTTCCACCTTCTGGCCGTGCTCGTCGGTGCCGGTCAGGAAAAAGACGTCAAAGCCGCGGGCCCGTTTGTAGCGGGCCAACACGTCACAGGCCAGCGTGGTATAGGCATGGCCGATGTGCGGCACATCGTTGACGTAATAGATCGGGGTGGTGATGTAGAAGGCCTTGGCCATGGGGATCTCCTGGGCTATTTTTGCCGGGGCCGACGTCGGCCCCGGTTCCTTTTCCGTTTGCTCTTGCTCTGGGCGGTCTCATCGGCGGCCTCCACCGGTTCGGCGGGCGAAAGCGGAGCGGCGGGCGTAACCGGAGCGGCGGGTGTAACCGGAGCGGCGGGTGTGCCCGGTTCGGCCGTCGGTGGTGCCGTCCGGAACTTTTCTTCACGCTTCAGTCGGGGTTCCCGAGGCCGGCGGGATTCGCGCTCCCTTTCGTTTTTTGCCGGTGACGGCGGCGTGACGGCAGGCGACGGCGCGGCGACCTGACCCCGCTCGACCTGCTCCGCCGTAACCTCCATGAACTTGCCGTCCTCCATCCGGAGCGTGACCTTCTGAGCCAGTATCTTCTGATCGATGACTTCGCCCCCCTTCCCCTCGATAAGGACTTTGCGGCCGCATTTGGGGAGGTTTTTCCTCATGCTGCAGTACGTTTCGAATTCATAGCCCAGGCAGCAGAGAAGGCGGCCGCATTGGCCGGATATCTTGTTGGGGTTGAGGGCGAGGCCTTGCTCCTTGGCCATTTTGACGGATACCGGGGCAAACTCGGTGAGAAAGGTGCAGCAGCAGAGTTCGCGGCCGCAGATGCCGATGCCACCAATCATCTTGGCTTCGTCGCGAACGCCGATCTGGCGCATTTCGATCCGCGTATGAAAGTGATGGGCGAGATCCTTGACCAGTTCGCGGAAATCGACCCGGCCGTCGGCCGTGAAGAAAAAGATGATCTTGGAGCCGTCGAACAGATATTCGGCCCGCACCAGTTTCATCTCCATCCGGCGTTCCTTGATACGCTGCTGGCAGAAGCGCAATGCCTCCTTTTCACGAGCCGTGTTGACATTGGCCAGGGCAATGTCTTCCTCGGTGGCTGGTCGCACGATGCTCTTGACATCCTCCGGAGCGGCACTGCGCTGAACCTCCCTCGGCGGTTCCACGACGGTGCCGAGTGCCCGGCCGCGATCGGTTTCAACGACCACCCGATCGCCGGCCCTGAGTTCAAAATTGAGGGCGTTGAAATCGTAGTGCCGGCCGGCGGCGCGAAATTTGATGGGGACGAGACGAATCATATGGGATGGGAAAACCTCGTAAATGGGTTCGGTCGTATGAGGCGGCCAGGGTGGCCGATTCCTCAGGTCTGGTCGCAGCTCAGGCGGCCAGGTGCATCAGCAGGACGTCCATGGCCAACTCCCGGTTGACGTTGCGGTCGAGCTGTCGACGGCTGGCGGCGATGGCATCGAGCTTGCGCAACAGGGTCGGAACGGTTTCCCGTCCGGCGGTACGGCGAATTTTGTCCATAAGGTCGATATTGACCAGTTCCTGTTCCGGACGCCCGTGGTGGAAAAGCAGCAGGTCACGGTAAAAGGCCTGAAACATTTCGAGTATTTCAGGCAATTGTTCTTTTTGCTCGGCGAGTTCGTGAGCAAGATCGAACAGGGGGATGACGCTGCCGGCCGAAAGAGCGGTCAGCGATTTGAGCAGCGTCCGCCGCCCTTCGATGTAGAGGTCGCGGTCCTTGCCCAGCGCTTTTTTGAAGCTTCCCTCGGAAAGGGCCGCCAGGATGTGCCCCTGGGTCTCATCCACCCCCAGCCGCTCGAGAAGGACTTGCCGCAGCTTCTCCTGCGGCAGGCGCCCGAAGGGGAGTCGCTGACAACGTGAACGGATGGTCGACAAAACCCCTTCCGGCCGCGCAGTGAGAAGAATAAGCAGGGCGTCTCCGGTCGGTTCCTCCAGGGTCTTGAGGAGGGAGTTGCCGGCTGCCGGATTCATTTTTTCGGCGCCGTCGATGAGGCAGACCTTCTTCGGCGCCTCCAGGGGACGATAGGAGAGTTCCTTCTGCAGGCCCCGGATCTGCTCGATCTTGATCGAGGCGCCGTCGGCTTCCAGGATGTGGAGATCGGGGTGGTTGTGATGATCCACTTTGCGGCAGGCGCAGCAGCTGCCGCAGCCGCTGCCGTCCTGGCAAAACACCGCCCGGACCAGGGCGAGCGCCATCAGTCGCTTGCCGATTCCTTCCGGGCCCTCGAACAGATACGCGTGGGCCAACCGGCCCGAGTCGACGGCGCGGCGCAGGATGTCCTTCTGGCGGTCGTGTCCCAGTATCTGGTTGAAGGTCATGATGGCCCTTTTTGCGTCAGCACGGCTTCGACTGCGGCTCCGATGCGCTCGGCTACCACATCGACCGACCCGGTAGCGTCTATCACCATGAAACGCTCGTGCTGCCGGGCCAGTTGCAGATACACGCTTCTTACGCGGCGATGGAAGTCGAGGTTTTCCCGTTCAAAACGGTCCTCTTCAGGGGCGGACGCATTGCGCCGTCGCGCCCGCTGCAATCCTTCTTCGGCCGGCATGTCGAGCAGAAGGGTAAGGTTCGGCAGAAGCCCGTCGGTCGCCAGCGTATTGAGCCCGGCGATGAGTGAAGGATCAAGACCGCGGCCGCCTCCCTGATAGGCAACGGTCGCATCGATGAAGCGGTCGCAAAGAACCAGTGTCCCGCCGCTCAGGGCCGGACGGATGACCTCGTCTACGTGCTGGGCACGAGCGGCGGCGTAGAGCAGCAATTCGGCCCGTGGGACGAGCGCACTGCTGCCGGGATGAAGGAGTATGCTGCGAATGGCATCGGCGATGGGACAGCCACCCGGTTCCCGGGTGACCAGAACCTCCAGTCCGCTTCTGCGCAGCCGTTCGGCCAGCAGGCGGATCTGGGTGGTTTTGCCGCAGCCCTCTATTCCCTCAAAGGTTATGAAAAGTGACATTTGCACCAGTCTGCTCAGTTAAATCGATATATTATAGGAACGCACCCGCCAATAATCAAGGGAAAACCTGGTTTGGGGCGGCCGTAACCGTTGATAACGGGGGCCGCTTCAGGTATACTCAGCCGCGGTTTTGCTGACAGGGGCGGGTTTTTTTTGTGGAGAAGATGTGGAAATAAGGGATTGCGAAGAGGCATTGCAGGCGAGGATTGCCTACCATTTCAACAATCCTGCCCTACTGCGCGAGTCTCTGACCCACAAATCGTTCAGCAACGAGCACCCGGGCGAATCCGTTCCGCACAATGAAAGGCTTGAATTTCTCGGGGACGCCGTCCTCGATCTGGTCGTCAGCCACGGGATCTTTCGCAATTTTCCCGCTCTGCCGGAAGGCGAGCTGACCCGTATCCGCGCCGAAGTCGTCAGCGAAAAGGGGTTGGCGGCTATTGCCCGCGAGTTGGGCCTTGGCAGTTGCCTTCAGCTCGGTCGCGGGGAAGAGCGCAGCGGGGGCCGGGATAAGGAGAGCCTGGTCGCGGATGGCCTGGAGGCTTTGCTGGGCGCCGTTTTCTGCGATGGTGGTTTTGATCGCGTTTGCTCCGTCGTCGATGGGCTGTTCGGTCCGGCGGTTGCGCTCTCGGCCAGCCGCAAGGCGGGTATCGATCACAAGACCCGCTTGCAGGAGTTGTTGCAGGCCCGCCACGGGCATCCTCCCGTCTATGTGTTGACCCGTACCGAGGGGCCCGACCATCAGCGGCTTTACACCGTCGAGGTTCGGCTCGACAACCGGACGATCGGCATGGGCCAGGGCCGGAACAAGAAGGGAGCCGAGCAGGCGGCCGCCTGCGAGGCACTTGCCCGTATGGACAATTAGACGGTGCGGCTCTACCCCTTTTTTATTCCCCATGCCGGCTGCCCGCATCGTTGTCTGTTCTGCAGGCAGCAGCAGTCGGGCGGCGGCGATGAACCACCGTCTCCGGCCGTGGTGTCCGGCGCTCTCGAACAGATGCTGCCGCGCTGCGGTGACGGCGAGGTCGCCTTTTTCGGCGGAACGTTCACCCTGCTGCCGACCGCGCAGCAGCAGGCTTGGCTGGAGGCCGTCGCGCCCTTTGTGCATAGCGGCAGGGTGGCCGGCATCAGGGTCTCGACCCGGCCCGACGCCTTGGCGCCGGGGGCAGCCGAGTGGCTTGCAGGCCTCGGGGTGACGACTGTAGAGCTGGGTTGTCAATCCTTCTCGGCTGATGTACTGCGCCTGGCCGGACGTGGCCACGACGAAGGGGCGGCGGCCGGGGCCGTTTGCCGGTTGCGGCGGGCCGGTCTTGCTGTCGGTCTGCAGTTGATGCCGGGTCTGCCTGGAGGCGACAGGGCCGAGGCCATGGCGTCGCTGACCTCAGCCCTGGCCCTGGCTCCGGACTTTCTGCGCATCTATCCAACGGTCGTGTTGCGGGACACCGGGCTTGCGCAGTGGTATCTGGATGGCCTTTATTGCCCCGTTCCCCTCGAAGAGGCCGTCGATTGGTGCGCCGAGATGCTCTGGTACTGCCGCCGGGCTGGCGTTCCGGTGATTCGTCTGGGCTTGCAGTCGACGCCCGAACTGGACGGGGGCGAGACGTTGCTGGCCGGTCCGTATCATCCCGCTTTCGGTCAGCTGGTTCGCTCCCGTCTCTGGTTGCGGGCCCTGCTGCGGGGTCTGGCGGTGATGGACGCCCGTCTGGTGGCTGTCCACCCGGCCGAACTGGCCGATGTCATCGGCCAGCGGCGCGGCAATCTTTGCGAACTGCAGCGGCGCTTCGGTGATTTTAACCTGGTGCCTGACTCTGCCCTGTCACGGGGGCATCTGGCCCTTGACGGGCAGGACTTTCTGCTCATGGACCTCTCTGCTTACGAAGGATAATAGCGCATTGGAAACTGGTAAGGAAATATTCCATTCGGGGTTCGTCTCGCTCATCGGTCGCCCCAATGTCGGCAAATCAACCCTGCTCAACGCCATTCTCGGGCAGAAAATCGCGATCACGTCGAACAAGCCCCAGACGACCCGCAACCGCATTCTCGGCATTCACAACGTCGAGGCGGGACAGATCCTGTTCCTCGACACCCCCGGCATACACAAAGCGCGCGGGCGACTGAACAAGTTCATGGTCGACCAGGCGCTGGCCGCCTGCGCCGATGTCGACGTAATCCTCTTCCTTGTCGAAGCGAACGATCCGCCTGGCGGCGGCGACGATTTCATCATCGAACTGCTTTCCCGCAGTCAGATTCCCGTCATTCTGGTCATCAACAAGATGGACCTGGTCCCACGGGAGCGACTGCTGCCGCTGATGGCCACCTACGCCGCCAGGTTCCCTTTCCGCGAGATCGTCCCGGTTTCCGCCTTGACCAGGGATGGGCTCGACGATCTGGTTGCGACCGTGAAAGCGCTGCTCCCCGAGGGGCCTCGCTATTATCCGGAGGATATGGTGACCGATCTGCCGGAGCGGTTTATCGTTGCCGAGATGATCCGTGAGCAGATTCTCCGCCAGTCCCGGGAGGAGGTTCCCTACGGAGTGGCGGTGACGGTGGAGGCTTTCACCGAATCCCCGGAGAAGAATCTGGTCGTGATCAACGCGGTCATTCACGTCGAACGCGACAGTCACAAGCGGATCGTTGTCGGCAAGGGCGGGGCCAGAATCCGCGCCATCGGCCAGGCTTCGCGGGTTGCCATCGAGCGTTTGCTGGGGTGCCGGGTTTTTCTCGAGCTCTTTGTCAAAGTCCAGAAGAACTGGACCGAATCGGAACGCCTCCTGCGGGAATTCGGTTATCACTAGCCCGGCCGGGGAAAATGCTCGTGCCTCGGGGCCCATCACCAATTACACGGAATTATTCATGCTGCCAGTTGTTGCTATCGTCGGTCGTCCGAATGTGGGCAAATCGACCCTGTTTAATCGTATATTCGGTCGTCGCAAGGCCATCGTCGAGGATATCCCCGGGGTCACCCGCGACCGCAACTATGCCGAGGTTACCCGGTTTGACAACCCTTTCACGCTGATCGATACGGGTGGGTTCGAACCGGTCAGCGAAGAGCGCCTGCTGGTGCAGATGCGCGAGCAGTCCCAGTTGGCGGTGGAAGAGGCCGATGTCATCCTGTTCGTTGTCGACGTCCAGCAGGGGCTCACCCCCTCCGATATCGAGGTGGCCGGCATGCTGCGCCGCGTTTCCAAGCCGGTCCTCTACGTCGTGAACAAGGTTGATGGTGACCGGCAAGAGGGAGGGCTGCCCGAATTCTATGCGCTGGGGGTGGAAGTCGTCTATCCGGTTTCCGCCGAGCATGGCCGCGGCATCGACGATCTGATGGACGCAGTGCTGGCTCTGCTTCCGCCGGCACCGGCACCGGTGGAATCCGGTGAGGAGATCCGCCTGGCCGTAGTCGGCCGTCCCAATGTGGGCAAGTCGTCGCTGGTCAACCGCCTGCTCGGCTTCGAGCGGATGGTAGCCAATCCCCAGGCCGGTACCACACGCGACAGCATCGATACCCCCTTCACCTACAACCGCAAACGCTATGTGCTGATCGATACCGCCGGCATCCGCCGCAAGGGGAAGGTCAGCCAGAAGCTGGAAAAGTACAGTGTCGTTCAGGCGCTCAAGGCGATGGATCGCGCCGACGTCGTGCTGGTGGTGATCGATGCCGAGGAGGGAGTCACCGACCAGGACGTGACCGTGGCCGGCTACGCCTACGAAAAGGGGCGGGCTGTCATTCTGGTGGTCAACAAGTGGGACCGTCTCACCAAGGACAATGCCACTCTCGGCAAATACGTTGAAGAGTTGCGCCGCACCTTCAAGTATCTGCCGTTTGCGCCGATCCTCTTCGTCTCGGCACTGACCGGGCAGCGCGTCAACAAAATCATGACAGAGGTCGAAAAGGTAGCTCAGGAGTATGTCAGAAGGATTCCCACGCCTCAGTTGAACAAGGTGCTCAGCGAGGCGGTCAAAGACCACCAGCCTCCCGTCTTTCAGGGAAAACGCCTGAAGTTTTTCTATGTTACCCAAGACGGCATCCGGCCGCCTAGTTTTGTGATTTTCGTCAACCGCGCTGAAGGTGTCCATTTTTCCTATGAGCGCTATTTGGGCAACAAGTTGCGGGAAGCTTTCGGTTTTACGGGAACCCCTCTGCGGCTTTATTTTAAGGATCGGGAGCGTCAGGCGTAGGGTGAAAAACCTTTACTTGGCTGGTATCCTAAGATATATTCAATCCCATTTAATTCTCGCCCGTTACGTTGACCCCCTGGCGTTTCAGCCACTCGCGTCCGGATTGCCATGAGTCTTGTCGGAAATCTCGAAGACCTGGGCCTGGGGGACATTCTCCAGATCGTTAGTCTCAGTCGCAAATCGGGTGTGCTTTCTCTGTATGGTCGGGGTCGTGAGGGCCGGATAACCTTCCAGAACGGCCAGGTCATACAAGCGACATCCAGCTCCTTTCGCGAGAATCTGGGCGATCTGCTGTTGCGCAAGGGTCTTGTCGATATCGAAACCCTCAGGCAGGCCCTCAGCCTCCAACGGCAGAGCGTCGGGCCGCAACGCATCTGCTCCATTCTGGCGGAGCACTTCGGCGTGTCTTTGCCGGCCATGGACGCGGTCGTCAAGGAACAGGTCGAAAGGATCATCTACAGCTTCTTCAACTGGACGGAAGGAACCTTTTCTTTCGACGTCGGAGACCAGGATGAACTCACAGCCACCCGGTTCAGCCCCCTTCAGCACATGCTGGAGCAGGGGGTGAATCCGCAGTGGCTGGCCATGGAGGGGAGCCGGCTCCTCGATGAAAAACGGCACCGCGGCGAATCCTTCGAGGAGATTCCGGAGGAGCCGGCTTACGCTACGGACAAGTTACTCGGCCACCTGCATGTTGCGCCCGTCGCCTACATCGCGCCGGCGCTTCCGCCAGAAATTACCGCGTCACGCCCCGTTCCGCAGTTGGGTGAGGGTGTCCCGGTCTGTCAGCGTCTGGCTGGGGAGGCGGCCAGTCGGCCGGCTGCACCCCTGTACGATATCGGCGCCGAGTTGCTGCGCGAACTCGGAGATACGGATGTAGCCGCACGCGGCAAGGGACCGCAGTCTCCCGGTTTGCACCTGTTGCGCGGGATGTTGCAGGAGCTCAACAACCCGGCGCTGGGTGGCGAGATCATTCTGCTGGTCCTGCGTTTTGCCAGCGAATGGATGAATCGGGCGGTCATATTCCTGGTCAAGGAAAAGGATATCGTCGGTCTGGGACAGTTCGGGCTCGATTCTTCAGGAGAAATGGCCGACGCCCGGATCCGGCGCATGAAGATTCCGCGCAACGAGGAATCCGTATTCACCAAGGCACTCAACGAAATGTTGCCGATGAAGCTCCGTCCCGAACCGGGCCAATGGGATAACTACCTGAAAAAACAGTTGGGTGGCGACTTGCCGGAGCAAATTTTTCTCGGACCCATCATCAGCGAGGGAACGGTCGTTGCTATCCTGTACGGCGACAATTTCCCCGATAAAAAGCCGATCGGCGATACCGAAGCGTTGGAAATCTTTCTTTCCCAGGCCGGACTGGCGATGGAAAAAGCGCTTCTCGAACGCCGCCTGAGAGAAAGAGACGCTGTCTAGCCGGGGGAGCAAAATCTCGTGTCAAAAAAAATCCTGATTGCCGAAGATTCGCCGACCATGCGTTCCCTGATTGTTTCGACCATCGCCGCTCTGGGGGATTTCGAAATCGTCGAGGCAGCC
This sequence comes from Desulfuromonadales bacterium, assembly GCA_035620395.1. Lineage (NCBI taxonomy): Bacteria > Pseudomonadati > Thermodesulfobacteriota > Desulfuromonadia > Desulfuromonadales > Desulfuromonadales bacterium. The sequence goes on from DASPGW010000130.1 coordinate 30,777, forward strand.
AATGGCTTCGAAGCGCTGCGCATTCTCCCTCGTGAAAAGGTCGATCTGGTAATTACGGATATCAACATGCCGGACATCAATGGTCTGGAACTGGTGAGTTTCATCAAGGGAAATGCGAACTACAAGACCACCCCGTTGTTCATCATCAGTACCGAGGGGAGCGAGCGGGACCGCGAAAAGGGTTTGTCTCTCGGGGCTGATGCTTATTTGACCAAACCTTTTTCGCCACAGGAACTGCAGTCTCTCATCGTGCGTTTTCTCGGTCAGGAGGCGTAAGTGGCGGAGCGGCCCATCTCGCGCGCAATCAAGGAATTTCTCGGTGAGGCCGAGGAGATCATCGAGAAGCTCAATCTCGACCTGGTAACGTTCGCCGACGGCAATGAAAGCGGTGAGGTCGACCCGGAGTTGCTCAACAGTATTTTCCGTGGCGCCCATTCGCTCAAGGGCATCTCCGGAATGTTCGGTTTCGATGACATTTCCACCCTGGCCCACCATATGGAAAATCTCCTCGACCGTCTGCGTCTCGGCAAGGTAGCGCTGAGCGGGATTCTGGTCGAGGTTTTGTTTGATGCCCTGGAAACCTTGTCGCGTCTTGTCCACGGCAAGGGCGAAACCGAGGAATATTCTCTCGATCTGGCGCCGGTCCTGACTCGCATCGAAGGGGTTCTGAACGGCGCGGCGGAGGGGAAAGAAAATCTGCTGGCAGGGCTGAACATCAATCCTGCCATACTTAGTGTTCTGACGGAGTACGAGGAGCATCGCCTGCTGGATTGTTTCAAGAAGGGGCGCAACATCCAGAGTGTAAAGTTCAGTTTCAATCTCGCCAGCTTCGATCAGGACCTGGCCGAGATCACCGATATTCTTAAGAAAAAGGGTGAAGTGATCAGTACTCTGCCTTGCGCCGGGGAGTTTGCTGACCGGATCGGCTTTCAACTCCTCTATGGCACATCTGCGACGGTCGGCGAGATTCTTGCGGCTCTTGGCCGTGATGATGCCGTGGTTGATCTGCTCGGCGAGAAGGCCGTGGCGGCAACGCCCCGGCCGAAGGAAGAAACTTTTGCGACTGAACCCGCAGGAGAAGGACAGGAGGGGGGCGCCACCTCGATGCGGTCGATCAGCCGCACGGTCAGGGTCGACATCGACAAGCTTGATTCGTTGATGAACGTGGTCGGCGAACTGGTGCTCTCGAAGGGGGCGATCGCTGCAGTCACCGAAAAGGTCCGGGCCGGGGGGAATCTCGAGATGGCGGTTGAGCTGCAGAAGGCCGTCCGGGTGCTCGAGCGCCGGCTCGATGAGCTGCAGAAAGGGGTCATGGAGGTGCGCATGGTCCCGGTCGGCCAGCTTTTCGAAAAGATGGTCCGTATTGTTCGGCGGGTGGCCGGCGAACATGGCAAGAAAGTCGCTATCGATATCCGCGGCGCTGATACCGAACTGGACAAGCTCATCATGGAGGATCTGTCCGACCCTCTGATGCACATCATCCGTAATGCCATCGATCATGGTATCGAGCCCCCGGATGAGCGCCTGGCCGCCGGCAAGCCCGAGAAGGGAACGATTGCCCTTTGGGCCTCGCAGAAGGGGAACCACGTCGTCATCGAAGTGCGGGATGACGGCCGCGGCGTCGATCCTGAAAAGGTCCGCCGCAAGGCGGTGCAGAAAGGCCTGATTGCCGAGGGGACCGAGCTTTCACGCGACGGGACCTATGATCTCCTTTTCTTGCCTGGTTTTTCCACCCGGGATGAGGTCAGCGACCTCTCAGGGCGCGGCGTCGGGATGGATGTGGTCAAAAACAACATCTCTGCCCTTTCCGGGATGATCGAGATGGACAGTCGCCCCGGTGAAGGGACCACGCTGGCTATCACCCTGCCCATTACCCTGGCGATCATCAAGGCGCTGATTGTTCGCGTCTGCGGCAAGACCTACGCTATTCCCATCAATGCAGTCATGGAGACGTTGATGGTCGAGACGGCGAGCGTGCGCACGATTGAACGGCGGGAGGTCATCGAACTGCGGCAAAGTACCCTGCCGCTTTTGCGTCTCGAAAATATCTTCAAGCTGCCGGTCAGTTCCCGTCGGGACGGCCGTATTTTCGTGGCGGTTGTCGGGTTGGCGGAGAAAAAACTCGGGATCGTCGTCGATGAACTGCTCGGCCAACAGGATATGGTCATCAAGTCGCTCGGTAGTGCCCTTTCCTTTGTCCGCGGCATTGCCGGTGCCGCCGATCTGGGCAACCAGAAGACCATTCTCGTGCTCGACGTCGGGGGCCTGATGAGCGAAGCGCTGCGCGGGGAATCGGCTTTCTATGTATGAGGATTTTTTCGGTCTGAGCGAAAGGCCGTTCAGCAAGACGCCCGACCCGCGGTTTCTCTACTTCAGCCGGATACACCGGGAGGCGCTCGCTCGTCTCATCTATGCCGTCGAAGAACGGGATCTGGTTCTGCTCATCGGCGAAATAGGCTGCGGCAAGACTACGCTGTCCCGGGCATTGATGGATGAACTCGATGAGCGCTATCGGATCATTCTCATCATCAATCCCCGGCTTACCCCGATGGAATTTCTCCGGGCACTGGCGATAAGGTTGGGGGTGGCGGAGCCGTCCCGCCTGAAAACCGATCTGCTCGAACAGATCGGCGGCGAACTGTACCGGCTCTACGAAGAAGGGGTCTGTCCGGTTCTCATCGTCGATGAGGCACAGCTTGTTCCGCACAAGGAGACCTTTGACGAAATCAGGCTGCTGACCAATTTTCAACTCGACGACCGCAATCTGCTGAGCGTCGTGCTGGTAGGTCAACCCGAACTTCGCAAACGTCTCGCGCACCGCGCTTACGAGCCCTTGCGGCAGCGCATCGGCATGCAGTGTGATCTCAGGCCCCTTGATCTGGTGGAAACGGCCGAGTATCTCGATTACCGCCTGCAGGTCGCCGGTGGGACTGCCGGCCTTTTCCTGCCGCCCGCCGTCGAACGGATATACCAGTATTCCGGCGGCATCCCGCGCAAGATCAATCACGCTGCGGCCCTTGCCCTGCTCGAAAGTTTCGGCCGCGAGGTCCGCAGGATCGATGCTTCCATCCTCGATGCAGTCATGAGTGAACTCGACCTGACCGCCTGAGCCCTGCACAGGAAACGGAATATGATGGATCTGGCAGAAATTCGCAAAAAAGCCAAAACTCGACCGAAATCGGGCGGGCAGGCATCGATCGCCGAGACGAAGTCTTCCCCCCGTGCTGTCGTCTCCATCCAGGGGGCTCCGGCAGAGCAGGGATCTCCGCCTCCGGTCATGCCGCTTTCCGCCATCCAGCCGCTGCCGGGCCATGAGGATCCGCTGGAGGCTCTTTTCAACTTTCGACCCGATGTCGCTCTCGCCTCCGAAGAGAGCTACCTGCAAACTTTGCGGGGGCAGGATGAGCAGAAGGCCGAGGTTCTTTGCGAATGGCTGACCTTTCGCCTGGGCAGCGAAGAATACGCTCTCGATATCGCCGGCGTCAGCGAAATCATCAAGCTCCGTGAAATTACCGATATCCCGCGTGTGCCGGAGTTCATTCTGGGAATCATCTCGCTGCGCGGAATCATTGTCCCGATATTCGATTTAAAAAAACGGCTCAAACTCGGAGTCAGTGAACTGACGCCGGCTTCCCGCATCATCGTCTGCCAATGGGGTGAGCGCTCCGCCGGACTGTTGGTCGACAGCATTTCCCAGGTGGTTCGGATTCCTGCCGGCGGGGTCGAATCCCCACCCGCCGTTCTCTCCGGAGTCGATCGCGAACTGCTGAACGGGGTTGGGCGGATTCAGGGTCGGATGCTGATCCTGCTCGACCTGGCGAATGTTCTGAATGCAGAACTCAACTGATGCCTCAGGAAAGGAGTCATTCGATGCCCAAGAAAAAAATTCTGGTGGTCGAAGACGAGGAGAGTCTGCTCAAACTGGAGAGCATTCTGCTGACGTCGAAGGGATACGAAGTCAGGGGGGTGCCCAACGGACAGGCGGCACTCGATGCCATTGCCGAGGAACAGCCTGATCTGGTGCTGCTCGACATCATGCTCCCGGAAATCGATGGATTCGAGGTCTGCCGCCGGATCAAGAGCGATCCGGCTACCCGGGATATCCCGGTGGTCATGCTGACCGCCAAAAAGACCCGTGATGATATGGCGAGAGGGGAAAAGGTCGGTGCCGACTGGTATATCACCAAGCCCTTCAAATCAGCCATGGTGATCGAAACCATCCAGAGGTTTCTTGTCAAATGAGTATAGAGCGTGAGCAACAGTCTGTTTCCGGAGCTGCTCGGGAAGGGGTCCGGCAGGAGATTCAACTGGCCTGTTTCCGCATCGGCACCGAGATGTACGCTCTCGACATCATGCGGATCAGGGAGATCATCCGTCCGCAGCGGTTGACTCCCGTACCCAAGGCGCCACCCTTCATCGAAGGGGTCATCAACCTTCGCGGTGCCGTCGTTCCGGTGGTCGATCTGCGCAAGCGTTTCGAGCAGCCCGCCGCCGGCTCTGAACGCCGGACGCGTATATTGATTTGTTCCCTGGCCGGCAAGGTTATCGGCCTGATGGTGGACGAGGTCGCTGAAGTCCGCCGTTATACCCGGCAGGAAATTCAGCCTTCGCCCCAATTTCTTCGAGGGCGCGGATCCGAGTTCTTTCTCGGGGTCTGCCGGCGTGAGGACCAACTGGTGATGCTGATCGATCTGGAAAAGATTCTTTCGTCCGGAGAGCGGATCGATCTTGAAAGCATCCAGAAATTGCAGGGCGAAGCGATCACCACGGCCTGAAGTTGTTTCCTTTGCCGCTGTTACCGATTTTGATTGATGCGAGGTTTTGATGATTGCCAGCTGTCCGGCTTGCACTGCCCGTTTTCGTCTTGACCGTCAACGCCTCGGGGGAAAAAGGATCACCCTGCGTTGCAGTCGCTGCCACCAGGTTTTCAAGATGGAAGTCGCGGTACCTTCGTCAGCTGCCGGCCCTTACCGTGTTCTGGTAGCGCACAGTGACGAAAGTCTTTGCACGACCCTCGGCGAGATTCTCGCCAGGGACGGTTTTACCTTTCAGATATGCCATAACGGGCATGAGGCATTGCGGGCGATGGAAGCTGCTCCACCCGAGGTTGCCCTCATCGATGTGGCCTTGCCCGGCCTTTTCGCCTTTGAACTGGTCGACAAGGTGCGCAACCGTCCTGCCCTCAAAGAGGTCAAGATTCTACTGCTTTCCTCGGTCTACAACAAGATGGCCTACAAGCGGATGCCCACTTCGCTTTACGGGGCGGACGACTACATCGAGAAGCACCACATTCCTGACGACCTCGTCCCGAAAATCAACAGCCTCATCACCCATGCCAAGCCGCTGAGAAAACGACAGGTTCAGCCCCGGGAGGAAGTTGTGGCCGGCAAGCTGTTGGAGCCGCAGGAAGCTGCCGCCGAGGGCAAGGAGTACTTCGAGGAAATCAACATGCTGATCCGCTCGGCCGAGGAGCGGGAGATGGCGGCCGCTACTTCCCTGGAAGCGCAGGAAAATGCCCGGCGTCTGGCGCGAAGCATCGTCACTGATATTGCCCTTTACAACCAGGAGCGGGTCGAGGAAGGGATACGCACAGGGCGGTTTCATGAACTCCTGGAGATGGAGATCGCCGAGGGAAGGCGGCTGTTTGCCGAACGTGTCGGTTCCTCGGTGCATGCTCAGGAGGATTTTCTGCAGACGGCCTTTGCGGCCCTTATTGAGCGCCGCCGGAAAGAGCTTCAGCTCTGAACGGCGGCCCGGACGATTTATCAGTGGAAGAAAGAGAACAGATTCATCGAATGCTCCTGTCCCTTCAGGAAGAAGAACGCATGCAAGGGCTCAAGGCCTTGGGGCGCCACGGTGTCGAAACCGACCTGGGCCTGGTTTGTCAGGCTCTGGGCGATGAGAGCTGGCGCGTCCGCAAGGAGGCTGTGCAACTTTTTCTCGAGATGCCGCGGGCCAGCGAGCTGGCTGGCGAGGTGATCGAGCTACTGCACGCACAAGAAAACGCGGGCCTGCGCAACGCTGCCGTCGAGATTCTGGTGCGACTCGGCTCGCAGGCGGTCCCGTTTCTGCTCGAAGAGCTTTCCTGCAGCGATCGCGACGTACGCAAATTCGTTCTCGATATCCTGGGTGACATCGGTGATGAGAGCTGCGCCCGGTGGATGCTGCCGGCACTCTCAGACCCGGACGAAAATGTCCGTTCCGCTGCGGCGGAAAATCTGGGTAAACTATGTGCCGCCGAAGCTGTGCCGATGCTTCTCGATGCCATGGACCATGCCGACCTCTGGTTGCGCTTTACCATATTGGAGGCCCTGGCCCGTATTGGCGAGGCGGTCCCCGTCGCCAGGCTGCTTGAATTTTCGGACCAGAAATTGTTGCGGAAAGCCCTCTTCGACTGTCTCGGGCGAATCGGCGGCATAGACGCGGTTCCTGTACTCATCTGCGGGCTGGCCGACGACATGCGCAACGTCAGGGAGGCAGCCATCGTCGCTCTGGACCGGATTGCCGCATCCTTGCCCGATGCAATCGACGAGGTCCTGTCCGGACTCGCCGGCACTCCGGCTGCCGAAGCGGTGGCGAGTGCACTGGAATGTTCCGACCCTGCCATTGGCCAGGCAGCGGTGCGACTTCTGCGCGGGACGGGTGACGTGCGGTTTGCGCCGCAGCTGCTGGCTCTGTTCGAAAATGAGCTTTTGCGTGAGGAGGCCGCAGCCGCCCTGGTCGTCATGGGGTGTCCGGCCACCTGCTCCCTGCTGGAGTTATGGCCGACCGCCAGCAGTCGAACACGGGTCTATCTCGCTTATCTCGTCGGCGAGTCGCGTTGTGTCGATGGCCTGGCACTGCTGTGTTCCGGCTTGAAATACGGGGATTCAGAGCTGCAACTCGTCTCCGCCCAGGCGCTTGGCAAACTCGGCGAGACCGCTGCTATAGACCCTCTGACGGAAACCCTGTGCCGTGCGCGGGATGAGGTTCGCGAAGTGACCACGCAGGCGCTTTGCCGTCTGAGCGAGACGCATCCGCAGGAAGTTCTCCAAAGGCTTCGACCCCTGCAGGCTGGCGACGATGCCGAATTGCGCATGCAGGTCATTACGATCTTCGGCCAGTTGGAAAGCCCCGAGGTCGAGAGTTGTCTCGCTTTCGCCGTGAAGGATGAATCCCCGCTGGTGCGGCGGGCGGCGGTGCGGGCCTTCGAGAGACGCTCTGGAGAAAATCGTCTCCCGACGCTGATGCTGGCGTTGACGGACGAGGACGCCGAAGTCCGCCGCCTGGCGGCCGAATCGCTCGGCATGACAGCGGACAGCCAGGCGACTGCCCCTCTGGAACTCGCCCTGCAGGATGAAGATATCTGGGTACGGGCTGCCGCTGTCCGCTCCCTGGGCCGGCTGGGCACGGCCGATGTTTTTGCCCCGATTTGCCGGGCGCTGCAGGACCCCGTCGGCCTGGTGGCGATTGCCGCATTGGAAGCCCTGGCCGGACTCGACGTCTGGCGGGCTTGTCCGGCGATGGTTCAGGCTCTGCAGCACGCTGACGAAGAGGTGGTCAATGTGGCGTTAAATCTGCTGGCTGCAAGCGGGCAACGGGACTGGTTGCCCGCAGCCGTCGAGCCGCTGCTCAACCATCGGCATTGGGAGGTGCGCAGCGCGTTTGTCCGCACCCTGGCGTCTCTGGAAGGTCCCGCCTGCGCTCCCCTGCTCGAGGAGCGGCTACTGCTCGAGGGGGAAGAGTTGGTGCGTCAGCTCATTCAGGAGATCCTGAGCGAGCTGCGGGATTCGCGTGGATAGCCGACCGATGCTCTTCTTCGCTCCCGAGATTCCGATGAGTAACGAGGAGTTCCGTCTGCTGCGGGATTTTGTCTACCAACACTGCGGACTCCATTTCAACGAGGAGTCGAAGTACCTGCTGGAAAAGCGCCTCGGCAAGCGCCTCCAGCACCACCGACTGAAGAATTTCAAGGACTATTACTACCTTCTGCGCTATGGTCAGCAGAAGGAGCAGGAACTCACCGAAGTCATCGACGTCCTTACCACCAACGAAACCTATTTCTTTCGGGAGGAGTTCCAGCTCAAGACCTTTACCCAGGAGATTCTTCCGGAGATCCGGGCGCGCAAGGAGAAAGCCGGCGACCGGCGACTGCGGATCTGGAGTGCCGGCTGCTCGACTGGCGAGGAGCCTTATACCATCGCCATGCTGCTACTCGATATGCCTGCCTTCCGGGACTGGCAGATCGATATCATCGGCACCGACATCAGCCAGAAGGTTTTGCAGGCGGCGCGCAAGGGAGTTTACGGCAGTGCCTCTTTCCGGGCCACCGACTCCTCCTATCTGCAGCGCTATTTTGTTGAAGCTGAGGATAAATACCGGGTTGCCGACCAGGTCAAAAGCCTGGTGACGATCAGTCATCTCAACCTCTTCGATACCCCCCGGGTGGCTCTGCTGGGAAAAATGGATGTGGTTTTTTGTCGCAACGTCATCATCTATTTCGACCTGCCGGCGAAAAAAAGGGTCGTAGAGAGTTTCTACCAGCGACTGCGGCCGGAGGGTTTTCTGCTGCTCGGCCATTCAGAGTCGTTGATGAACATCAGCAACGCCTTCGTCCTGCGCCACTACGTTCATGACATGGTCTATCAGCGTCCCGAGCTCGCCGCGCCGGAGGGGTTATGAACAGTCTGGTGCGGGTGCTGGTGGTGGATGATTCGGCCTACAATAGGCGAACCATCATTCAAATGCTGGAGTCGCTGCCGGCAGTGGAGGTCATCGGATATGCCTGCGACGGTGAGGAAGCGTTGCGCAAGGTCATCGATCTGAAGCCGGACCTGGTCACGCTCGACCTCGAAATGCCGCGCATGGACGGCTTCACCTTCCTGCGGATCGTCATGCAGAGCCGGCCGACGCCCGTCATCGTTGTTTCAGCCCGCTCCGAGGATGCGAATGTTTTCAAGGCTCTGGAGTTCGGCGCCGTCGAATTCGTTGCCAAGCCTTCAGCCCGGATTTCTCCGGAACTGTTCAACATCCGTGATGACCTGCTGCATAAGGTGCGCGAAATCGCCCGGACGGATATGAACAAGGTGCTGAAACGGTCCGTGCTGCAGCGGTCGCTGCCTGGTCGTCCGCCCGCTCGGGTTGCGCCGTCTGCCAGAGCGGTGTCGGAGTACCATTTGGAACAGGTGGTGATCGGCGCGTCGACGGGAGGGCCGCCTGCCCTGCAGGCCATTTTCTCGGCGATCCAGCGGCCCATCCCGGTTGCCTTTGCCGTAACCCAGCATATGCCGCCAGGATTTACCCGGGCCTTCGCCGAGCGCCTGAATAAGTGTTCCGCTCTGGAAATTCGGGAAGCCCGTTCAGGTGACATGGTACGAGCGGGACAGGTCCTCATCGCGCCCGGCGGCCGCAATCTTGTTTTTCGCCGCAGCGGCGCCGACGTTGTCGCCCAGGTGCTCGAACCGAGCCCCGACCAGCGCTATGTTCCTTCGG
>DASPGW010000131.1 GCA_035620395.1 Desulfuromonadales bacterium
GAGCTGGCGGCCGGCTACCGGGAGCTGGCCGGGGCACTGACCCGGTCCGGGGCCGGGGCGTCCGAGGTCCGGTTCGACACCGAGGTCGAGCGCCTCCCCGCCGACCGGGCAGTGGCGCTGCTCGGCTGGGAGAACCGCTTCCGGGCAGAGGCGCTGGCGGCGCTGAGCGGCCAGGAGGTCGCTCTGGATGCTGGCGGGATCCGTCTCGGCCGGACCGAGCTGCCGCGGGCCGGGCACACGGTGGTCCTCACCGCCCGCCACCCGCAGAACCCCGAGCAGGCCCTCGCCTGGATCGCCGCCGATCCCGCCGGCGCCCTGCCGGGGCTGGCCCGCAAGCTCCCGCACTACCACAAGTACAGCTACCTCGGCTTCGCGGGGGAGGAGCCGGCCAATGTCGCCAAGGGGCGCTGGCCCGTCCTCGCCTCGCCGCTGACCGTCTTCCTCCCCGGCCCGGACGGCAAGCCGGCGAGGGCGGAGCTGGGGAAGCTGGCGCGGCGGCTGCCCCTGGCCGAGTTGCCGCCGGTCTTTTCCGAGGCGCGGATGCTCTCCGACGCGCGCTATCTTGCCTCTGCCGAGCTGGCCGGGCGGGGCTTTGGCGAGCCGGGAGCGGAACGGGCCGCGGAGCACATTGCCGAGCAGTTCCGCCAGAGCGGACTGGAACCGGCCGGCGACGTGCCGGGAAGCTACTTCCAGCAGTGGGAGGCGAAGGGCGGCGATCCGGAGCGCTCCGTGCGCCTGCGCAACGTCGTCGGCGTCCTCCCCGGCAGCGAACCGAAGCTGGCGGGACAGAGCGTGGTCGTCGGGGCGCACTACGACCATCTCGGCCGCGGCTGGCCGGGGGGGCGGCGGGAGGATCTGGGGCAGGTCCACTTCGGCGCCGACGACAACGCCAGCGGCGTGGCGGTGCTGCTGGAGCTGGCAAGGGTCCTGGCGCCGGGCCCGCCGCCCGAACGCAGCATCGTTTTTGCCGCCTTCGCCGGCGAGGAGGCGGGCCGCCTGGGCAGCCGGCATTACGTGACGGCGATGAAAAGGTTTCCGGCCGCCAAGGCCATCGGCATGCTCAACCTCGACACCGTCGGGCGGCTGGGCAAGGGGAAGCTCTTCGTTCTCGGCGGCGCCTCCGCCATGGAATGGCCGCACATCTTCCGCGGGGCGGGGTTTCTGACCGGGGTGGAGATCGAGATGGCCGTCATGGAGATCGCCGCCAGCGACCAGGCGAGCTTCCACGAGGCGGGAGTGCCGGCGGTGCAGCTCTTTTCCGGCCCCCACCTCGACTACCACCGGCCGACCGATACGGCGGAAAAGCTCGACCCGGCCGGACTGGCCCGGGTCGCCGCCGTGGCGAAGGAGGCGGTCGAGTACCTCGCCGGCCGCCCGGAGCCCCTGACCTCGGCCCTGGCAGGGGGAAGCGCTTCTGCCGCTCCGCGCGCTCCCGGTGCCCGCAAAGTCAGCTTCGGCATCGTCCCCGACTTCGCCTTCAAGGGGGAGGGGGTGCGCCTTGCCGGCACCGCTCCCGGTTCCCCGGCGGCGAAGGCCGGCCTGCGCGAGGGGGACGTCCTCGTCCGCCTGGGAGGCGATGTGGTCGTCGATCTGCGCGGCTTCTCCGGGATACTCGAACGGCTTGCACCCGGGCAAAAGGTGGAGGCGGTCTATCGACGGGACGGGGAGGAAAGGCGGGTCGAGGTGGAGCTGGAGGCGAGGTAGGCTGCATGTTTTTGATGAAATCCAGCCCGGTGTTCTGATGCCAATTCCTCCATTTGAGACAAGACAAGGGTTTACCGGTTTTGCCTATCCCGTCGCCCTCGGTGACCTGCCGGCCGCTCGCCTGGCCTTCGCTTTCATCCCGGTCATGGCGGGGGGCTGGCAGATCGGCCGACCCATGGTTTGGATCTTCAACATCTTCGGATTGTTGGACCTGCTCGTCTGATTGCCTGCTTCCCGGGTGCCCAAAACATAATAATCTATCCATGGCAAGACAAGATAATCTAGTATTTACAACACTCAATAATCTACTTATGATAAGACAAAATAATCTAGCAGTTATTGAGGTATGAATGTGGTAGCGACTCCTGCGCAGCGCAAACTTGCCGATGCACTCAACGTCCTTAAAAAATTGCAGGATGGCGGAAAAACCGCGATTAAATCGAGCGACCTGACTCGGGTTCAGCGGGAAAGTCTTGTCAGCAATGGGTTCCTGCGACTGATCGTCAAGGGGTGGTATATGCCTTCCCGTCCGGGGGAGAGCACAGGTGACAGCACTCCCTGGTATGCTGCAATGCGAGATTTTATCCGCGGCTACTGTGATGAGAGATTCGGGGATAAATGGCATGTCTCGGCAGAATACTCGTTGCTTTTGCACGCAGGCACAACTGTCACGCCACGACAGATTGTGGTCCATTCGCCACTTGGGAAAAATGGCCTTTTGAAACTACCGGACGGTTGTTCAATCCTTGATTACATGGCCAAGGATTTTGCGCCCGCTGCCAAAATACGAGTAGTCGATGGAATCAGAGCTCTTGACCTGCCTTTAGCGCTCATCCGCGTGCCGGAGGCCTTTTTCGTGAATTTTGCCCAGGATGCGCAAATTGCACTGCATCAACTCCGCGATTCATCAGAACTCAACCGTGAACTGCTCGAAGGCGGCCACAGCACGGTCGCCGGACGTCTTGCCGGTGCATTGCGGGCCTCTGGTCGCAAGAATTTGGCGGACGATGTTCTGGCGACCATGAGGGCGGCAGGATTTGTGGTGAACGAAACAAATCCTTTTCGCGTTACACCCCGGTCTCTGCAGTTCAGCAGGCCGCAATCACCATACGTTCTCCGTATGCGGTTGATGTGGCAATCCATGCGGGAAGATGTAATCGCCTGCTTCCCACCGGAGCCCGGCATCCCCGTAGATATCGATGAATATATGGAGGCTGTTGAGGAAAATTACCAGACCGATGCCTATCACTCTCTCTCGATTGAGGGATACCGCGTCACTGCCGAGCTTATTCAGAGGGTTGCCACTGGAAACTGGAGTCCTGATGAGAATGCTTCTGACGCGGAAGCTAAAAACGCCATGACCGCACATGGCTACTGGCTTGCGCACAATGAGGTCAAGTCAACGATCAGAAGCATCCTAACGGGGGCAAACCCGGGAGCGGCATTCTGCGCGGATCACGGCTCATGGTATCGCAAGCTTTTCTCGCCCACCGTCGAGGCCGGTTTCCTCAAGCCGGCGGATCTGGCTGGCTATCGAGCAGACAAGGTATTTATCCGGAACGCCTCCCATGTTCCGCCTTCTCAGGAGGCGGTCCGTGACATGATGCCGGAACTGTGCGCCCTGCTGGAGGCTGAACCCAGCGCAGCCGTACGCGCTGTTCTGGGCCATTTTATGTTTGTTTACATCCATCCGTATTTTGATGGAAACGGCAGATTGGGTCGGTTCCTGATGAATGCCATGCTGGCGTCTGGCGGATATCCGTGGACGGTTATTCGGATCGAACAGCGAGCTGATTATATGAAAGCCCTCGAATCGGCGAGCTCACAGGGCGAAATAAAGGCTTTCGCGGAACTTATTGCCAATTCGATGAAGGCCCCCCGGCCTTCCGGGTCCCTGCGCTCCTGGTAACGCACTACCTGACGTTCATCGTTCTGAGGAAACACTGGGCATGAAACCTCACCCAGCGATGCCTGATACCTCGATTCTCTGCCAGGCGATTTATCGGACAGGAAGGGGTGAACGGCGAAAATCATTAGATTGTTTGACTCTTGCCGGAATTTG
>DASPGW010000132.1 GCA_035620395.1 Desulfuromonadales bacterium
GATCCTCCCCGGCACCAAGAGCACCATCCCCGACCTGGAATTTCTGCGGGCCAGCGGCTTTGTCCGGGCGATCCACGACTACCATGCCGCCGGCGGCCGGGTGGTCGGCATCTGCGGCGGTTACCAGATGCTGGGGCGGCGGATCGCCGATCCGGAATTGATCGAGTCGGAGCGCCCCGAGGCCGAAGGTATGGGGCTGCTCGATATGGAGACGGTTCTGGCCCCCCTCAAGCAGACCCACCAGGCGGAAGGGTTTCTGCTCCCCGCGGCAGAAGCGGCCGGCTTGTCCGGCCCGGAGAAAGTCTGCGGCTACGAGATCCACATGGGTGAGACGACACTCGGGCCTCTGGCGCAGCCGCTGCTGCAGCTCACCCGGCGCTCGGGGCGGGGCGTCAGCCTGGAGGACGGTGCCGTCTCGCCCGATGGCCGGGTCTGGGGGAGCTATCTGCATGGGCTCTTCGACGACGAGGCGACCCGCCGCGCCCTGCTCGACGGCCTGCGCGGTACCCTTCGGCCGGCAGCGCCCCCATCTTTCGGCGCGCTGTCCCTGGACGCGGAGCTCGACCGCCTCGCCGACCACCTGGAAAGGCATCTCGACCTGGCAGCGCTCTTTGCCCGGCTTGTCCCGCCGGGAGCCCAGGCGTGAACGGCTGGCTGGTCTTCGGTGCCTTCGGCCTCGACCTGCTGCTCGGCGATCCGCGCGGCTGGCCGCATCCGGTGGTCTGGATCGGCCGGCTCATCCAGCGCTGGGAAAACTTCTGGACCGCCTGCCTCGGCCGTAGCCGGTTGGCTGGCATCCTCCTCACCGTCTCGACCCTGCTGGTGACGGGCGCCACCGCCTGGGGGCTGCTCGCCCTGGCCGGGGCGGTGCACCCCTGGCTGCAGACGGCAATCGGGCTCTGGCTCGCCTGGACCTGTCTGGCGCTGCGCTCCCTGCACATTGAGAGTCTGGCGGTGGTGCGGCATCTGGAGGCGGGGGAACTGGAAGCGGCTCGCCGCGCCCTCTCCCGCATCGTCGGCCGCGACACGGCCGGGCTCGATGAAGCGGGGATCCTGCGGGCGACGATCGAGACCGTGGCGGAGAACACCTCGGACGGCGTGGTGGCGCCCCTCTTCTACCTCTGCCTCGGTGGTCCGGTCCTCGGCATCCTCTTCAAGGCCGTGAGCACCCTCGATTCCATGGTCGGCTACGAGAACGAGCGCTATCGCGAGGTGGGGTGGGCCTCGGCCCGCCTCGACGACCTGGTCAATCTCGTTCCGGCACGGCTGACCGGCTGGCTGATGATCCTTGCCGCCATCCCCCTGCGGCTCAACGTCCGCGGCGCCATCAGGATCATGCGGCGCGACGGCCGCAAACCGAAGAGCCCCAACGCCGGCATTCCCGAAGCCGCCGTCGCCGGGGCGCTCGATATCCGGCTGGGCGGACCGGCGGTCTATTTCGGCAGGCTGGTGGAGAAGCCGGCTCTCGGCGACGATGATCGGCCGGTGCGGCCGGCGGCCTATCGTGGAGCCGTGTGCCTGATGTACCTCGCCTCCCTGTTCACCCTCGGCCTCGGGCTGATTTCCATTGGAGTCTGGCGATGAAGCGTTTTACGCATGGCGGCGACGTCTTCCGGGTGGCCCGTGAGCTGGGTCTGCCCCCCTCGGCGATTCTCGACTTCTCGGCCAGCATCAACCCGCTGGGGATGCCGCAGGGGGTACGGCAGGCGGCGCTGACGGCCCTGGAGCAGTCGGTGCACTATCCGGAGCCCGATGCCACTTCGCTGACGGCGGCGCTTGCCGACCATCTCGGCCTGCCGGCGGACAACATCCTTCCCGGCAGCGGCTCGACGGAACTGCTGTACCATTCCGCCCGGGTCCTGAGGCCGCGCCGGGCCCTGCTGGTGACCCCCGCCTTCAGCGAGTATGAGCGAGCTCTGCAGTTGATGGGAACGAAGATCGACTTCTTTGCCCTCTCCCCCGAGGACGGCTTTCGTCTTGACGCCGAACGTCTGCTGCGGCGGCTGATGCCCGAAACTGATGTCATTCTGTTTGCTAACCCGGGCAATCCCAGTGGCGTCGGAGTCGAGCCGAAAATCGTCGAGGCGGTCGTCCAGGCCGTGCGCGAACAGGCGATGGTGGCGGTGGATGAAGCGTTCATTGATTTCTCTCCGCACCTTTCGGTCATGGACCGCGTTGCAAAGTACAGCAACCTTTATGTCTTTCGCTCATTGACGAAATTCTATGCCATACCCGGCCTGCGTGCGGGATACCTGGCCGGGCCGGCCCACGGAATTAGCCTGCTGGCGGCGAGCCGCCCCCCCTGGCCCTTTTCGACGGTGGCCCAGGCGGCCGCCGAAGCCTGTCTGCACGAGGAGACCTACCGGCAGCAGACCCTGCAGCTGATTCCGGTTCTGCGCCGAGAATTGACGGCCGGCCTGAGCGCCCTGGGGTTGACGGTTTATCCGTCGGTTGCCAATTACCTTCTAGCCAGGCTGGAAGAGGCCGGGCAGACGGCCAGCGAGGTGGCAGCGGCGCTTCGCGGCCGGGGAATACTGATCCGGGACTGCGCCAATTTCCCGCCGCTGGACGCCCGCTACTTCCGCGTGGCGGTGCGGACGGCGGAGGAGAACGAGAAATTGCTGGCGGCGTTGCGGGAGGTTCTCGGCCCCGCGGCCGGGATAGGAAGGCCATGAGCAGAATCTTCGTGCTTTTCGGTAGCCTCAACGCTTTTCTGGCGGTGGCACTCGGGGCCTTCGGCGCCCACGCCCTGCGCGACCGGCTGGCGCCGGAATCGCTGGCGGTCTGGCAGACCGGGGTGACCTACCACCTGGCCCATGCCCTGGGGCTGCTGCTGGTCGGCGTGCTGGCGCATCAGCATGCCGAATCGTTCTACATTCGCTGGGCGGGGTGGCTGCTGCTGGTGGGGATCGTCCTCTTTTCCGGCAGCCTTTATCTGTTGGCGTTCACCGGTGTTCGCTCCTTCGGGATGCTCACCCCCCTCGGCGGCGTTGCCCTGCTCGGCGGCTGGGCGGCGCTGGCGGCGGCGATGCTCAAGGCGAGATATTAGGGAGGCAGACGATGAAAATCTGGTCGAGAGACTACAGCCTGGAAGAACTCAACGACATGGCCCTCGGCAATATGGCCGGGCATCTCGGCATGGAATTCACCGAAATCGGGCCGGATTTCCTGCGGGCGCGCATGCCGGTCGACGAGCGTACCCGGCAGCCGGTCGGATTGCTGCACGGCGGTGCCTCTGTTGCCCTGGCGGAGACTCTGGGGAGTGTCGCCGCCAATCTGGTGCGGAGCCCGGCGGGTTCCATGGGGACCTGCGTCGGTCTGGAGATCAATGCCAACCACCTGCGATCCGTCCGCTCCGGCTGGGTTATCGGTGAAACCCGGCCGCTGCATCTCGGCCGGACGACCCAGGTCTGGGAAATCCGCATCAGTGACGAGCGCGGCCGGCTGGTCTGCGTTTCGCGGATCACCATGGCGGTGGTGGGGAGGGGGCAGGGGGAGTAGCGGCGGGGCGTAAAACGAGGACAGGAGTTAGAAGGGGTTGGCCAGAGCGGTCGGCCCCTTTTTTCATTCGGGATCCCGGGGGGCGAAACCTGCCGGTTCTCCGATGGTCAGGTCAAGGCCAAACCCAGGGGTTGCGGCCCCTGACGCCGCCTTACTCTTTTTGCTTGCCCAAAAAGAGTAAG
>DASPGW010000133.1 GCA_035620395.1 Desulfuromonadales bacterium
TACCGGAATCCGTCGGCAACGGCGGAGACGATCCGCGACGGCTGGCTGTATACCGGGGATGTCGCCCGGATCGACGACGACGGCTTCGTCTACATCGTCGACCGCAAGAAGGAGATCATCGTCACCGCCGGCGGCAAGAACATCGCGCCGCAGCCGATTGAAAACGAGCTCAAGCTCGACAAGTACATCTCCCAGGCGTTCGTTTACGGCGACCGCAAGCCCTACCTGGCGGCGCTGCTGACCCCCAACCTCGAACGGCTGCTGGAGCTGGCCCAGCAGGAGAAACTCAACTACTTCGACGTGGAGGACCTGGTTTCCAACCAGCGGGTGCGGCGGCTGTTCGAGGAGCGGATCCGGCAGGTGAACCAGGGGCTTCCCTCCTATGAAACGATCAAGAAGTTCGCGATCCTGCCGCACGACTTTTCCATCGAAGGGGGAGAACTGACCCCGACCCTGAAGCTCAAGCGAAAAGTGATATATGATAAATACCGGGAGCGGATCGAGGGGCTTTTTCTTGATGACGCCCCCGGTGCCAACGGCCAGGAAAAAATTCAGAATGGAGGCAAGAGATGAGGCAGATCAAGCGGGTGGGCGTGATCGGTGCGGGGGTGATGGGAGCCACCATCGCGGCGCACCTCGCCAACGCAGGCCTGGAGGTTTTGCTGCTCGACATCGTCCCGCGGGAGTTGACCGGCGAAGAGAAGGAGAGGGGGCTTACCCTGGAGAGCCCGGCGGTGCGCAACCGCATCGTCAACGGCGGGCTGGAGGCGGTGGCCAGAATGAAGCCCGCGGCCTTCTACCTCAGGGAATACGCCCAGCGGGTGAACACGGGCAATCTGGAGGACGACGCGGCCAGGCTCAGGGAGTGCGACTGGGTGGTCGAGGTGGTCCTCGAGAACATGGAGGTCAAGAAGAAGCTCTTTGCCGAGAAGGTGGTGCCGAACCTGGCCGCGGGGGCGATTCTCTCCACCAACACCAGCGGCCTGTCGGTCAACGAGATGGCGACGGCGCTGCCGGAGGCGGTGCGCCGGTACTTCCTGGTCACCCACTTCTTCAACCCGCCGCGCTACATGCGGCTGCTGGAAGTCGTCGGCTGCCGGGAGACCGACCCGGCCCTGCTCGCGGCGATGGCCGACTTCCTCTCCAGGCGTCTCGGCAAGGGGATCGTCTACGCCAAGGACACCCCCAACTTCATCGCCAACCGCATCGGCGTCTACGCCATCTACAAGTCGATCCGGCATATGCTGGAGATGGGGATGACCGTGGAGGAGGTCGACGCGGTGGCCGGGCCGGCGACGGCCCGCCCGAAGAGCGGCGCCTTCCGTACCGCCGACCTGGTCGGCATCGACACCCTGATGCACGTCGGCAACAACTCCTATCAGCTGCTCGCTGACGATGAGGAACGCGACGTCTTCCGGGTGCCGGAGTTCATGGCCGGGATGGTGCAGAAGGGGCTGCTCGGCAACAAGACCAGGCAGGGGTTCTACCGCAAGGAGAAGGGGGAGGGTGGCAATCAGACCTTCTACTACGACTACGGCAGCGGTGAGTATCTGCCGTCGGTCCGGCCCAAGTTCGCCTCCGTCGAGGCGGCCAGGCAGGTCGACGATCCCGCCCAGCGCCTGAAGATGGTGGTCGGCGGCAGCGACAAGGCGGCCGATTTCGCCTGGCGCAGCCTGCGCGACACCCTGATCTACACGGTGAACCGCATCCCCGAGATCGCCGACGACATCGTCAACGTCGACAACGCCATGCGCTGGGGCTTCAACTGGGAGATCGGCCCCTTCGAGATGCTCGATGCCCTCGGCGTGGCCGCCTTCTGCGAGCGGGCGGCCAGAGACGGCGTCCGGGTTCCCGAGTCCCTGAAAAAGGTCGAGCGCTTCTACAGGTTCGATGGCGGCAAAAAGTATTTCTACGACCTGCTGGCCGGCGAGTACCGCGAGGTCCCGGCCTCTCCCGACCGGATCAGCCTCGATATCCTCAAGCGCGCCGGCGGCGTGGTGGAGAATAACGCCAACTGCTCCATCGTCGACCTGGGGGACGGGGTGTTCGGCTTCGAGTTCCACTCCAAGATGAACGCCATCAGCGGCGACATTCTGGCCATGACCCACAAGGCGGTCAGGCGCGCCGAGGAGGAGGGGATCGGGCTGGTCATCGGCAACCAGGGGGCGAACTTCTCCGTCGGGGCCAACCTGATGATGCTCGCCGTGGCCATCGCCGAGGGGGCCTGGGACGACGTGAACATGGCGGTGCGAGCCTTCCAGAAGGCGACCATGGCGGTGAAGTACGCCAAGGTGCCGGTGGTTGCCGCGCCCTTCGGCATGACCCTGGGCGGCGGCTGCGAGTTCTGCCTGCATTCCGACGCCATCAATGCCCATGCCGAGACCTACATGGGGCTGGTCGAAATCGGGGTCGGCCTGCTGCCGGCCGGCGGCGGCACCAAGGAGATGGCGATCCGCGCCATCCGCCTGGCCGACCGCTTCGAGACCGATGTCTCCCCCTTCATCTTCAAGAATTTCCAGAACATCGCCATGGCCAGGGTGTCGACGGCGGCGGACGAACTCTTCGGCATGGGCTACCTGGACGCGGGGGACGCCATCAGCATGAACGTCGACTGCCTGATCGCCGACGCCAAGCAGAAGGTCATCGCCCTGGCCCGCAACTATCGGCCCGGGGGGCCCGAAGAGAACCTCAAGGCGCCGGGGAAAAGCGTGGCCGCCAGCATCAAAAGCCAGCTCTGGAACATGCAGATGGGGGGCTTCATCACCCCCTACGAGGCCGAGATGGGCGGCATCATCGCCGGCGTCATCACCGGCGGCGACGTGCCGGCGGGGACCTTGATCTCCGAGGCGTATCTGCTCGAACTGGAGCGCGAGGGTTTCCTCAAGCTCTGCGGCAACAAAAAGACGGGCGAGCGGATCCAGCACATGCTGAAAAAGGGGAAACCGCTGCGGAATTAGCGTGATCGGTCATGTAGGGGCGAGGCGATGCCTCGCCCTGGGCGACCCAGCGAGTCGCCCCTACACCCATATACATCGGAGAAGATAATCATGAAAACAGCATATATTCTCGCCGCCTACCGCACCCCCGGCTGCCGCGCCAAGCGCGGCAAGTTCAAGGACGTGCGTCCCGATGACCTGGCGGCGGCCGCCCTCCGTGGGCTGGTCGAGCGCACCGGGATCGATACGGGCGAGGTGGAGGACGTGATTCTTGGCTGCGCCTTTCCGGAAGGGGAACAGGGGATGAACGTTGCCCGGGTGGCGGCGATGAAGGCGGGCTTCCCCTTCCAGGTGCCGGCGCAGACCGTCAACCGCTTCTGCTCCTCGGGGCTGCAGTCGATCGCCCTGGCCGCCGAGCGGATCATGGCCGGCTTCGCCGACTGCATCGTCGCCGGCGGCGTCGAGTCGATGACGGCGGTGCCGATGGGCGGCAACAAGTACAGCGCCAACCCGGCCCTGGTCGCCGAGTGGCCCGAGTCCTACTCTTCGATGGGGATCACGGCAGAACTGGTCGCCGCCAAATACGGCATCTCCCGCGCCGACCAGGATCGCTTCGCCCTCGCCAGCCACCAGAAGGCGGCGGCGGCCATCGCGGCGGGCCGCTTCGCCGAGGAGACCATCCCGGTCGAGATCGAGAACGTGACCCTCGCCGCCGGCAAGATGAAGAAGAGCCGGGAGACGGTCGCCGTCGACGATGGCGTGCGCGCCGACACCACCCTGGAGAGCCTGGCGGGGCTCAAGCCGGCCTTCAAGGTGGACGGCAGCGTCACCGCCGGCAACTCCTCGCAGATGACCGACGGCGCGGCGGCGGCGCTGGTCGTCTCGGAAGACTATCTGAAGCGGCTCGGCAAGGACCCGCTGGCCCGCTTCATCGCCTTCGCGGTGCGGGGCGTCCCGCCCGAGATCATGGGGATCGGCCCCATCGAGGCGATCCCCGTCGCCCTCCGGATGGCCGGTCTCAAGCAGGCGGACCTCGGCCTGATCGAGCTCAACGAGGCCTTCGCCGCCCAGTCCCTGGCCATCGTCCGGGAACTCGGCCTGAATCCCGACATCATCAACGTCAACGGCGGCGCCATCGCCCTGGGTCACCCCCTGGGCTGTACCGGCGCCAAGCTGACGGCGACGCTGCTCGCCGAAATGGGCCGCCGGAAGGCGCGCTACGGAATGGTCTCGATGTGCATCGGCGGCGGCATGGGCGCGGCGGGGATCTTCGAGAAACTGTAGGGGCGACCCTTGTGGTCGCCCTGAACCGGGCAGGCACTAGGCCTGCCCCTACAAAGACAAAAACCATGCGAGGTGAACCATGGCTGAGAGGATTTTCAAGGGCGGGGAGTACCTGGTCGCCGAGGCGACCTGTAAGGAGGTATTCACCCCGGAGGACTTTACCGACGAGCAGAAGCAGATTGCCGAGACGACCGAACAGTTCGTCACCAACGACATCCTGCCGCACGCCGAGGAGATCGAGCAGCAGAATTTCGACCTGGTGGTCGAGGGGATGCGCAAGGCGGGCGAGCTGGGGCTGCTGATGATCGACGCGCCGGAGGAGTACGGC
>DASPGW010000134.1 GCA_035620395.1 Desulfuromonadales bacterium
CTGCTCTATCGGGGAGGGACGATCCTGGCTTCCAGGAAAACGTCCTACGCCGACATCACTAAGGTTGACCGGCTGGAGCAGGTGGTCGAAGAACTGATGAAGGAACAGCATCGGGAGATGCTGCGCCGCCTCAAAGGCGGCGAATTCGACGAGATCATTTCCGGCCGGCGGCCTGCCGACGCACCGGCAGCCGCACCCGTGACCGCTGCACCGCAACCCCCGCCTCCCGCAACACTTGAGCCGCAATCCAAAACCATGCCCGAACCGGCTTCGGTTGCCGGCCGCGAACAGCGGCCAACGGTTCACGAAGGCAATCTAGACGAGATTATCCTCTCCTACCTGCTGGGGGATGATGAGGAGAAGAAGAAAGCATGACAACGACCTGGGAGGCGATCGGCCTCTTTGCCCTGCGGGATCCGAAAAAACAGATGGGAGTAGCTGCCTGATGCTGACCGAACAGACCGTCCGGGAACTGGAACAGACCGCCCGGAACCTGCGCGTGGAAATCCTCAAGATGCTCAATGTTGCCCGGTCGGGGCATACCGGCGGCAGCCTTTCGGCCATCGATGTGCTGACGGTGCTCTATTTCCACGCCATGCGCCACGACCCCAGCAACCCCGCCTGGGAGGACCGCGACCGCTTCGTCCTCTCCAAAGGACACGCCGCCCCGGCTCTTTATGCCTGCCTGGCCGAAGCCGGTTATTTTTCCCGGGACGATCTGAAGACTCTCCGCCGCTTCGGCAGCCATCTTCAGGGGCATCCCGACATGAACAAGACGCCCGGCGTGGATGTCTGCACCGGCTCCCTCGGCCAGGGGCTCTCCCAGGCGGTCGGTCTGGCTCTGGCGGCCCGCCTGCAGGGGAAAAGTTCGCGGGTCTTTTCGCTGCTCGGCGACGGTGAGGTTCAGGAGGGACAGATCTGGGAGGCGGCGATGGCCGCGGCCCACTTCCGCCTCGACAACCTCTGCGTCATTCTCGACCACAACGGACTGCAGATCGACGGCGAGGTGGCGAAGGTGATGAACGTGGCGCCTCTCGGTCCCAAGTTTCTTGCTTTCAACTGGCACGTCCTCGAGGTGGATGGCCACGACGTCCAGGCGATCTGCCGGGCCATCGACGATGCCGGCCAGTGCAAGGAGCAGCCGACCATGATCATCGCCCGCACCGTCAAAGGGAAAGGGGTCCCCTTCTTCGAGCACAAAGCCAGCTATCACGGGGTTCCCCCCAGCGATGACGAACTCGTTCGCGCCCTGGAGCACCTGGGACACGCGTAGGGGCGATGCACCGCTTCGCCCTGGGCGACTTCAACGAATTCAAGAATACAGAGGATATCCGTGAGTGACATGATTGCCACAAGAGATGCATACGGCCAGACGCTGCTCGAACTGGGCCGGGAAAACCCGAAGGTTGTGGCCCTTGACGCCGACCTGTCGGGTTCGACCAAGACTTCGCTGTTTGCCAAGGAATTTCCCGCGCGCTTCTTCAACGTCGGCATCGCCGAGGCCAACATGGTCGGCATGGCGGCCGGACTGGCGGCAGGAGGAATGATCCCCTTCGCCTCCACCTTCGCCGTCTTTGCCGCCGGTCGGGCGTTCGAGCAGATCCGCCAGTCGCTGGCCTATCCGCGCATGAATGTCAAGGTCGTTGCCACTCACGGCGGCATCACCGTCGGCGAGGACGGCGGTTCCCACCAGTCAGTCGAAGATCTGGCCATCATGCGGGCGCTCCCCAATATGACCGTCCTCTGCCCTGCCGACGGCCCCGAGACGACAGCCGCGATCCGGGCCGCCGCCGCCTTCCATGGCCCGGTCTACATCCGGCTCGGGCGTTCCAAGGTGCCGACCGTTTTTGCCGGCGGCTGCGATTTTGCCATCGGCCGGGGGGCGACCCTGCGCGAGGGGACCGACCTCAGTTTCATCACCACCGGCCTGATGACCGCCCAGGCGATCAAGGCCGCCGGCATTCTGGCCGAAGAGAAGATCTCGGCCCGCGTCATCCACCTGGGGAGCATCAAGCCGCTGGACGTCGACCTGGTGCTGAGGGCCGCCCGCGAGACCGGGGCGATTGTCACCGCCGAGGAACACTCGGTGGTCGGCGGCCTCGGCAGCGCGGTCTGCGAGGTGTTGGCGGAAGGCCACCCGGTGCCGGTGGAACGGGTCGGGCTGCATGATGTTTTTGGCCAGTCCGGCACCGCCGAAGAGCTTCTGGTGCATTACGGACTGACGGCCGCACATCTGGTGGAAGCGGCCGAACGGGTTCTGAAAAGGAAAGCCTAAGTCGAAGGCCCGAGGCCCGAGGCGGGGATTAGAGGTTTGAAGAGTTTGCAGCCTTAGACTCTGGACCAGGGACTTTGGACTCGAACCTTCCGAGAGGGTTTATTTGTTCTTCAAGAGCCTCATCAGCCGTGTCATCATCCTGAACATCCTCCTCCTGACGGTCGGTATCGGGATATTCTCCCTGTTCATTATCCGTGAGGAACAGCAGCACCTTGTCGAGGCCACCAGGGAAAGCGCCGAAATGCTCCTCTCCACGGTGGAGCGGTCGATCTTCGCTTCGATGCGGATCGGCAACAGCGAGGACGTGCAGGCGATCCTCGAAATGGTCGGCGAAGGCCACCACCTCAGCAGCGTTCGCATCTTCCATCCCGATGGCACCATTCTCAAGTCCGCCCAACCCCGGGAGATCGGCACCCGGGTCGGTCCCTATGACATGGCCCTGTTCCAGAACCGTCGCAGCGAGGGAATCTTCCGCGTCAACGGCGAGGAAGTCCTCGGGATGGTCAAGCCGATCGTCTCGGACGAGCGCTGCTATCTCTGCCACGGGGTCGGCCGCAAGGTCATCGGCGTCCTCAATCTCCACTTTTCCCTTGACGACACCACCCAGAAACTGCGCGAAACCTCCCAGTTTTTCATGCTGTCGACGGCGGTCCTGATTGTCCTGCTGTCCGCGGGAGTCTCCTTCATTCTGCTTCGGTTCGTCCGCACCCCCATCCAGGCCATGGCCGTCAAGATGGAGGAGGTGGAGGCCGGCGATCTCTCGGTGCGCCTCTCTCCCCATTACGAAGACGAAATTGGGAGCCTGATGCGCAGTTTCAATTCCATGGTCGTCAATCTGGAGAAGGCAAAGAAGGCGCTGGAGCAGTGCCATTACCAGCAGATGGAGCGGGCCGACCGACTCGCTTCCGTCGGCGAGATGGCGACCGGCATCGCCCACGAGATCAAGAACCCCCTGGCCGGCATCAGCGGTGCCATTTCGGTTCTGGCCGACGATTTTCCCGAGGACGACCCGCGCAAGGAGATCGTCCGGCAGATCCTCGAACAGATCGCCCGTCTCGACAAGACGGCCACCGACCTGCTCTACTTCGGTCGTCCCGGCAAGCCCGAATTCTCCTACGTCGACATCAACGCCCTGGTCAAGAAGACGCTCTTCTTTGTTTCCCAACACCCGGAAGCCCGGAACATCCACCGGGTCAAGGAGCTGACCCGCGACCTGCCGCCGGTAGGGGTCGACGAAAAGCAGATTCAGCAGGTTCTGTTCAACGTTATCATCAACGCCATCCAGGCAATGAAGGAAGGCGGCACCCTGACTCTCCTGACCGATTCAATCAGCAAGGATGGCCAGGAATTCGTTCGTGTCCTCATCAGTGATACGGGCAAGGGCATCCCGCCAGGGGACCTGGAAAAGATCTTTGTCCCCTTCTTCACCACAAAGACCCAGGGTACGGGCCTCGGCTTGCCGATCTGCAAGAAACTCACCGAGCAGAACGGCGGTAACCTTAGCGTCACGAGCCGAATCGGCGAAGGGACGACATTCATCATCGAGCTGCCGGCAACAGACTTGCAGCCAATGAACGGGAAAGAGGACGACAGTGCGTAAACACAAGATTCTCGTGGTCGACGACGAACAACTCATCCGCTGGTCGTTGGAGCAGAACCTCAAGAAGCAGGGATACGAAGTCATGACCGCCGGATCCGGCGAGGATGCCCTGCGACTGCTGCGTGAAGAGCCCCCCGACCTGATGCTTCTCGACATCCAGCTCCCCGGCATCAGCGGCATGGAGGTCCTGGAAAAGGTCAAGGAGATGGAGGAGGAGATCATCGTCATCATGGTCACCGCCCTCGGTGTCCTGGAGACGGCCGTCAAGGCGATGCGGATCGGCGCCTACGATTACATCAACAAGCCCTTCAACCTGGATGAGTTGGCCATCGTCATCCGCAAGGCTCTCGAAACCAGCGAGCTGAAAAAGGAAGTGGCGCACCTGCGCTCCGAGCAGTCCCGCAAGTACGGTATCGGCAACATCATCGGCCAGAGCAAGCACATGCAGAGTGTACTCGCCATGGTCGAAAAGATCGCCCGCAGCGACGCCAGCACCGTTCTCATCCAGGGTGAGAGCGGCACCGGCAAGGAGCTGATCGCCAAGGCCATCCATTACGAAAGTGCCCGGGCCGACAAGCCGTTCATGGCCATCAACTGCGCCGCCGTTCCCGAAACCCTTCTGGAGAGCGAGCTGATGGGGCACGAAAAGGGGGCCTTCACCGACGCCAAGATGCTGAAGAAGGGACTCTTCGAGATGGCCGACGGCGGGACCATCTTCCTCGATGAAATCGGCGACATGGAGCCCGGCATGCAGGCGAAGCTGCTGCGGGTGCTCGAGGAGCGCTCCTTCCGGCGGGTCGGCGGCACCAGAGATGTTCAGGTCGACGTGCGTATCGTCTCGGCCACCAACAAGGATCTGCTCAAGGCAATGGAGGAGAAAACCTTCCGCAACGACCTCTATTATCGCATCCAGGTGATCCCCATCTACCTGCCGCCGCTGCGGGAGCGCAAGGATGACATCATCCCGCTGGCCGAACACTTCATCAGCCACTTCAATCGTGAGTTTGCCAAGAACGTCAAGAGCATCTCGCGGATGGCGGAGAAATTTCTGACCGAATACACCTGGCCCGGAAACATCAGGGAGCTGAAGAACGTCATCGAACGGGCCATCATTCTTGAAAACGAGGAGACGCTGCTGCTCGAGCATCTGCCCCAGGAGATCGTGACCAAGACCGGTGGTGGCGGGGCCGGCTCCTCTGGCGTTCGGTTGCCGCCGGAGGGGATAGACATCGAGGACGTGGAGCGGGAATTGATCCGCCAGGCCCTCGAAATATCGGAGGGGAATCAGTCGAAGGCGGCCAAGAAGCTCAACCTGGGGATCGATGCCTTTCGCTACCGGATGAAGAAGTTCGGTTTCCTTTGAGGCGGGAGGCGTAGAGACAATGCAAGCCGATATCAACGGAATTACCCTGGCCTACGAGGACGTCGGCTCGGGACCGGCCGTCATGCTTCTGCATGGTTTTCCTCTGTGCCGGCAGATGTGGCAGCCTCAGGTCAAGGCGCTGGAAACTGCCGGCTATCGGGTAATCACCCCCGACCTGCGCGGATTCGGCGAAAGTGAAGCTCCGGCCGGTTCGTATGCGATGTCGATTTTTGCCGATGATGTGGCCGCTCTGCTTGCTCATCTCGGCATCGAGAAGGCGGTAATCGGCGGAATGTCGATGGGCGGCTATGTATTGCTCAATCTGGTCGAGCGTTACCCCCAACGGGTGGCGGCGGCGATGTTCCTGGTCACCCGCGCCGCCGCCGACGACGAGCCGGCAAGAATGCGCCGGTCATCCCTGGCGGGAGAAGTTGCCGCCAGCCGGCCGCAGATTGTCACCGATGCTTTTGAGGGCATCCTGTTCGCAGCCAGCACTCCGGTCGTGCGCCCCGAACTGGTGGCCGGGGTAAAGACCTGGATGACCGCCACCCCCCCCCGTGGACTGGCCGGAGGACTGCTGGCGATGCGCGACCGGAAGGATTACATCGACCTGCTGCCATCCTTCGAGCTGCCGGCTCTGGTGATCGGTGCCGAGGCGGACCGGGCGGTTCCTCCGGAACATTCGCGGGTGCTGGCCGAGGGGCTGCCGAACGCCCGGGTATGCATGATTGCCGAAGCCGGGCATATGGCCAATCTGGAGCGGCCGGAGGCGTTCAACAGCTGTCTGCTCGAGTTCCTGCATGGACTGGAGCTGAACTGAGCCCTGTCCCCGGCTTTTGTGGAGAATGAGAAAGCGGGAGCGGAAGAGTCCGCCCCCGCTTTTTGTTGCCTGGGTGAACTAGGTTACAGCATGGGCCGAGGGGTTGTTTTCGTGTTCGGCGGCAGGACAGGATGCATCACCTGGGGTTGCTCACCGGTAAGAGTGCGGAGGAAGGTCGTAATCTTGTCCGCTTCGACCGGTGTCAGTTCGACGCCAAGCTGCGCCGTGCCCATGATTTTCACCGCGTCGGTGAGGCTCCAGACCTTGCCCGAGTGGAAATAGGGCGGCGTCAGGGCAATGTTTCTCAGGGACGGCGACTTGAAAACATACTTGTCCGCGGCGGTATTGGTGACCTGGAAGCGGCCGACATCGCCGGGAGGACGCACCTCCGAGGCCGGGGTTTCCCGTACGCCGAAGGGGAAGTAGCTGGTGCCGCCAACGTTCTTGCCGGTATGGCAGCCGGCGCAGCCTTTGTTGATGAACAGTTGCAGCCCTTCTTTTTCCGCCGAGCCCAGCGCCTGCTCGTCGCCTTTCAGGAACCGGTCGAAGGGGGCATTCGGGGTAATGAGGGTCGCCTCGAAAACCTCGACTGCCCTGGCCATGTTGTCAAAGGTCAGCGGTTCCTTCTCCCCGGGAAAGGCCTTGGTGAACAGCGCCACGTATTCCGGCATGCTCCTGAGGGTGGCGAGCACCTGCTCCGGGGTGTTGTTCATTTCCACCGAGGCCTGCACCGGCCCCTTGGCCTGCTCTGCCAGGTCCTTGGCCCGGCCGTCCCAGAATTGCGCGATATTGAATACCGAATTGAGAACCGTCGGGGCATTCCTGGGTCCCTTCTGCCAGCCGTGTCCGACGGAGGTCTCCTGCAGATCGACCCCACCAAGCCCGACGTTGTGACAGGTGTTGCAGGAAATCAGGTGGGAGGACGAAAGCCGGGGTTCGAAAAAGAGCATCTTGCCCAATTCCAGCCTGACCGAACTCGCCGGGTTGTTTTCCAGCGCCGGCGCCGAATCCGGAATCGGCTGGAAAAGGGTCCTGGCCGTTTTCCCTATCCCGTCCTGGGCCCAGGCGCTTGTTGCCAGGGTCAGCACCAGTGCCAGAGCACCTGCTGTCAATTTTCTCATGTCCGTTTCCTCCTGTCTGCACTACCCCCTTCTCAGGGGGATTTGGTAAAAAGCCGCTCGTAAAATGAAGGCTGCAGAAAACCGAAAGACTTCGCAAGCCGGTCGAAATCGGCTTCGTCGGCGGTGTCGAAAGATTTATCCTCGGATCGCCACTGGGTGTAGTAGAAGGCGACTACCCTTTCGCCGCGGCGGGCGAAGATTATCTTGCATCGCACCTTGTGCCGGAGAACCGGCTCGACCCCCACGGTGATTGCCTCAAGTCCGTCCTGACCGAAAACCTTCACCTTCCTCAGTTCGGGCGCTGCGAATGTTACCCGGCTGGCCCACAGAAAGCGCTTGAAGAATTCGCCCTGCCGCTCTTCGAAGTCGAGGGAATAGCCGAAAGGCTCCTCGGCATAGGCCAGAGTGCTCTGGCAGGGATAGCCATCGCTGCAGAGTTTCATGAAGGCGATCGAGTAGTCGTCTTCGTCGAGATCGATCAGCTGCCATGGGGCCGGCGGTGGCACGAAGCTGTATTCCTGCTGCCAGACCACGGTGCCGTCTGCCTGGCGCAGACCGGCCAGGGGGTCTGTCACGACGGTGGCAGCAGGTGTGCAGGCGGCAAACAGGAGGGCGGCGCAGGCAGCGATCAGCGGGCGGAAAGTGAACCTGCTCGTCGGCGCCGGTTTCATCGCTTTGCCTCCTCCTCATGCAACTGCTTCAACAGGGTGAGAATCTCCCGGAAATCGGGAGATCCGGTCTGCATGTAGCGGATTACCCCCCATTTGTCGATGACGACCGTCTTGCGCGAGAACATCGGATAACCTTCTTCCAGGGTGCCGAACCAGATGCCGAGGTGCCCGATGGGATTGGAGATGATGGGGAAGGTCAGGCCCATTTCTTCGGCCCAGTATTCCAGTGTGGCGACCTGGTCACGGCTGACGCCCGCGACGCGGGCGTTGAGGCGGTCATAGAGGTAGAGATTCCTCTGATGACCCTCCATCTCCCCCGTTCAGACCGGGGTGAAGGCGGCCGGGAAGAAGGTCAGCACCAGATGGTGCTTGCCGTAGTAGTCGCGGTCGTAGTCGGCCAGGGTCCCCAGCGAGGTGGCGGCCTGGAAGATCGGCGCCCGGTCCCCCAGCCGCTTGCTCATGTCGGGTTTCTCCCGGGCCGCCAAAGCCGGAGCCGGCGCGAGCAGGACCACCAGGAGAGCCAGTCCCCACCATTGTGCTTGCCATTTGCGCTCTCGAAACATGTCGACTCCTCATACGGGGGGCACCCTGCGAGGTGCTCCCCCTCGGTTCTACAGGGCCAGCATGAAGGCGACCAGATCCGCCTTCTCCTGGTCGGTCAGCTTGACGCCGGTGACCAGGCTGAAGAACTCGACGGTGTCGGCCAGGGTCAGCAGCCGGCCGTCGTGCAGGTAGGGGGGCGAGTCCTTGATGCCGCGCAGGGGGAAAGTCTTGATCGGACCGTCGGCGCCGGTCAGCCGGCCGTTGACCATCTGCGGCTTGAAGAAGCGCTCGGCCCTCAGGTTGTGCATCAGGTTGTCAGTGTAGTAGGGGGCCGGGTGGCATTCGGAGCAGCGCGACCTGCCGAAGAAGAGCTCCTGGCCGCGCATTTCGGCCGAGGTCGCCTTGGCCGGGTTGAGCTTGCCGAAGATGTCGAGCTTGGGGGCCGGCGGAAAATCCAGCAGGTTCTGGAACTCGCCCATGAAGTGGACCTGGCTGGCTCGCTCCAGGATGTTCACTCCCTTCTTGGTGGCGATCACCGGGTCGCCGTCGAAGTAGGCGGCGCGCTGCTCGAATTCGGTGAAGTCCTCGACGCTCTTGAGCGCCCGCTGGGAGCCGAACAGGCGCTGGATGTTGACCCCGCGCAGCGGCGGCGTGTCGAGACGGTGGCGCAGCTCCTGCGGCCGGATGTCGCCGACCAGGTGGGTGGCGCCGTTGGTGTGGCCGTTGACGTGACAGTCGAAGCAGGTCACCCCCAGGCTCGGCTCGGCCGAGCGGCGGTCATCGGTGGCGTTGAACTGCTGCTGGGGGAAGGGGGTGACCAGCAGCCGCAGCCCTTCGAGCTGCTTGGGGTTGAGGATGCCGTTGAAAAGCTGGTAGTAGTTCTGGGTGGTCACCAGCTTGCCCTGCGAGACGTCGCCGAGATCGGGGCGGGTGGTCAGGAAGATCGGCGGCGGAAACTCGGCCAGAAAGTGGTCGGGGAGGTCGAAGTCGAGGTCGAAGCGGGCGAGGTCGCGGCCGGTCTGCTTCTTGATCTCGTCGATGTGAAACTTGGGAAAGAGCATCCCCCCCTCGGGGTGATTGGGGTGGGGCAGGGGCAAAAAACCCTTGGGGAAGAGCCCCTTGTCGCGGATCTCCGCCGGGCTCATGGCCGCCAGCTGCTGCCAGGTGACGCCGGCGGGGAGTTTGACCCGCACCCCCTCCTGCACCAGCTTGCCGCGCGTCATGGTCACTCCCGGCGCGGCCTTGTTGCCGAGGTCGTAGCGCTCGGCGAGCAGGTCCGCCTGGCGCTTCATCACCGCCGGCTTCTCCTTCTCCATGACCTGCTTGACAGTGGCGAAGGCCTCGGTGCCGGCGACCGGGGCGTAGCTGGTCTTGCCCACCGGCCCCTCGGCGGCCGAAGCGGCGGTAGCGACGGCCAGCACCGCTGCGGTTGCCAACAGTTTAGCGAAGCAAAGGTGCCGTTTTGCCTGGATTTCCATGACGAGTGCTCCTCTCCGGCTGGATGGCATTTACAGCTCCCGGCCCCGCGGATGTACCTACTCTCCTGGCCGGAGCAGGTCGGTTGCGTCAATAATTTTCGCCCAGAAGCTCGAAGTGTGCCTTCGGGTGCGCGCAGGCGGGACAGACCTCGGGAGCCCCCGGCGCCTCGTGCAGGTAGCCGCAGTTGCGGCAGCGCCAGACGACCGGCTGCTCCCTCTCGAAGACCCGACCGGTCTCGATGTTGCGCATCAGGTCCAGGTAGCGCTTTTCGTGCTGTTTTTCGGCGACAGCAATGGCCTGGAACACCACCG
This sequence comes from Desulfuromonadales bacterium, assembly GCA_035620395.1. Lineage (NCBI taxonomy): Bacteria > Pseudomonadati > Thermodesulfobacteriota > Desulfuromonadia > Desulfuromonadales > Desulfuromonadales bacterium. Next base: position 10,184 of record DASPGW010000134.1, read on the forward strand.
CGATGGCATCGAACCCTTCCTCGCGGGCAACGCGGGCAAAGGAGGGGTACATTTCGCAGTGCTCATGGTTTTCGCCCTGCGCCGCATCCCTCAGGTTTTCCGCTGTCGTGCCTACCTTGCCGGCCGAGAAGGTGGCCAAAATTTCCACCTCACCCCCTTCGAGCATCTTGAAGAGACGTTTGGCGTGCTCCTTCTCCTGGTTGGCGGTCTCCTCGAAGATGTCCGCAACCTGAACGTAACCCTCTTTTCTCGCCTGGGCGGCGAAGAAGGTGTAGCGGTTGCGCGCCTGACTTTCGCCGGTGAATGCGGTCAGAATGTTCTTCTCGGTCTGGGTTCCCTGCAATTTGGCCATTTGTCTTTCTCCTGGGCTTGTCGTGGGTTTTTTGGGCCAAGCGCGCCGTCCTGGCCTGTTGCTTCAAGTTGGGGCGCCGAGTGCCTGGTCGAAAATGGGTTCCTGCCCTGGCGTCACCTTTCCGTTCTGAATCGGCCCGGGGCTGGCATGGAAAAAGGTCTTGGAGTCGAGCGATGAAGGTTAGAAATTTATAGCATGAGTCTTTGGAGAGTCAATATTTCCGGATAATAATTATCCGCAAGAGTTCAAATTTTTTTATTTTCCGGATTGGCAGCGCGGGCAGACCCCAAAGAAGTCAAGCTGGAGGTTCATGACCCGGTAGCCGGTCTTCGCTGCGACATCCCGGCTCAGATTGCCCAGAGGGAGCTCGTCGTAGTCGATGATGTTCCTGCATTCGGTGCAGATCACATGCGGGTGTGGCCAGGGTTTATTGCCGTCGTAGCGGCTGCTGCCGTCTCGCTGGCCCAACTCCAGCAGTTCCCCCATTTCCTTGAGCAGGGCGACCGTTTTATAGACGGTCGCCAGGCTGAGAGTCGGGAATTCTTGACAGACCTGGGCGTAAATTTGCTCGACGGTGGGGTGGTTTCTACTTTCGGCCAGAATTTTCAGGACAGCCAGCCGTTGTGGCGTGACGCGAAACGCTCTCTGCCGCAACTTGTCAATGATTTGTTCGAGACGGAGGTGAGGTGCGGTCATGGAAAACCGTGCCGGCATCAAGGGTGGAGGAGGAATACAATTCCTGGCGACCGTCGCCGGCACCAATAACACCAGCAACCACGCAACTTGTCAATAGCTGTCAGCGATGAAAAGCGAGGAGCTGTTACCACAGGGTGCGCCGGGAGAAACCCGGAGAACACAGAGAATGCCCGATAGACATTCAATCTCTGTGCTCTCGGCGGGTTCCTCGGTGACCTCTGTGTTCAAGCATCAATATCAGCAATCTGATAAAAACCTTTCGAAAGTTCAGCAGGTCCGTCTTCAGCCTTTCAATGCGGCGATGATCGTCCGGCAGAAGGCCGGCAGGTCGGCGGGGAAGCGGGAGGTGATGAGATTGCCGTCCCGCACCACCTCCTGGTCGAGATATTCGGCACCGGCGTTGACCAGGTCATCCTTGATGGCGATGTAGCAGGTGGCTTTGCGTCCCTTGAGCACGCCGGCGGAGGCGAGCATCCAGCCCGCATGGCAGATGGCGGCGACGATCTTCTTCTGCTGCACCGCCTCCCGCACCAGGTCGACCATCGCCTTGTTCCGGCGCATGTGGTCGGGTGCGTAGCCGCCCGGGATGATCACGGCGTCGAAGTCGGCCGCCGTGACTTCGTCGGCGGCGCAGTCGGCCTTCACCGGATAGCCGTGCTTCGATTCGAAGGTCCCTTTTCGGGGACCGACCACCCGCACCTCGGCCCCGGCCTCCAGCAGCCGAAAATAGGGATACCAGAGTTCCTGGTCTTCGTAGAGGGTTTCCGTCAGGATGGCTATTCTCTTTCCGGTCAGTTCAGCCATGATGTGCCTCCCTTTCTCGTTGTTTGTTGCCTGCAGTCAGACCGATCAGGACCTGCCACGGCACTTCCATATCCTGCCGCGGGTGCCGCGAAAGGTCGGCTTCACGGGGCGTAGCGGCGGATGAAGTCCTTCACCTGCACCTTGCGGGCGGTGTTCGCCGAGCTCATGTAGCGCACCGTACCGAAGATCGGCCGCTCCGGCCCCCAGGGGCGGTCGTAGCGCCCCAGGCACCAGAAGATGCCGCTGTACGAATTGGGGTCGCGGCCGTCGAGCGCATACTTGTTGTTCAGCTCGATCATGACCGCGGCCGCTTCCTGCGGTGTGCTCGACCACTCGAGAATCTTCTTGCCCCAGAGCATGCGCAGGTAGTTGTGCAGCCGTCCCTCCAGCAGCAGCTGCCCCTGGGCGGCGTTCCAAAGGGGGTCGTGGGTGCCGCCGGCCGCAAATTCTTCCAGCGAATAGAGATGGGGCCGCGGGTCGCCCGCATGCTTCGCCAGGGTCGCCAGGGCCCAGCCGGGGAGCGATGCGAAGCGGTCGTAGTCGTTCCGGAAAGCACAGCCGTTGAAGCCGAGTTCCCGCCAGGTGACGAACTGGTCGAGAAACGCCTCGGCCGCTTCGCTCATCCCCCACCAGCCGTTGCGCTTCCCCCGTGCTTCGAAGGAGAGCCGACCAGGGCCCCACTCTTCCTGCGCCGCCAGCTCAGCAAAGATCCGATGTGGCGAGAGGTGGCCGAAGTGCAGGTAGGGGGAGAGGCCGCTGGTGGCGTCGGCCTCCGGCTCGTTGCGGTGATCGGGGTAGTCCACAAGCCTGTCGGTGAGAAACTGCTGCAGTCTCCGGCTGCCGGCGGCCGCTCCGCCCCGAGTCGCCACCGGCACCACCGAGTGATCGATCGGCAGGCTCGCCAGAAAAGGGGCGTCGGCCGCCAAGTGCTCCGGGGATGCCGGTGGCCAGCGGCGCGGAATCTCCGGCGTCAGGTGAGCGGCGGGCAGCGCGACGCCGGCCAGGGGGTCGGCCGCCGGCAGAGCGGCGAGGTGGCCGGGAAGCTGCTTCTGCAGGAAACGACGAAAGGCGTAGGCGGTGGGATAGTCGCAGTCGGCGGCGCGCAGCGGCAGCAGGCCGTTGCCGTCCACCTGCTCCAGCAGTACCGGCACCCTGGCCGCCGCTTCCGCCACCATGTGCGGCAGAAAGAAAGCGGGAAAATCGTCGGTGACCACCAGGCAGGCGCCTTCGGCCAGGGCGGCCAGCAGCCCCTTGCCAGCGCCTGCCGCCGGTTCGATGTAAGGGTAGTAAAAGGCCGTGGTCCCGTGAAAAGCAGCGGCGTTGTCGGCCATTCCGTCGAGGATGAAGCGGTGTAACCGGTCGCTCGCCCAGGGATAGTCGCAGCGCAGGGCTTCGAGGACGACCAGCGGCTTGCCCAGCTTTTCGGCCCACTCCACGGCGCGCTGCAGGGCGAAGTTCCAGGTCGCACGGCGGGCGGCGATCATCCAGTAGAGGACGAAGTCGCCGTCAGGTCGTACGGGTCTGCCGTTTTGTTGGCGGATGCGAATTTCGGGAACCCTGATCAAGGAGACCTCTGGCGGCGGGGTGTCTGCCTTTAAGACCATAGCTGCTGGCCGGAGCTTGTCAAGACAGCCCGCAGCCGGCTTTTCATCGGTCTGGAAACGGCTACACTGGGTGCAGAAGGGGGGCAGCTCATATGCGCACCGGAACCATTTGTGTTCCACCCCGCTGGGAGGAACTCCAGCCGTTGGCGGGGGTACGGGGTGGCGATCTGCGCCTTGATGCGGGGACGGGTAACGAAATCCTGGTGCCTGGCATCAAAACTGCCATCTGCTCTTGACTCCAACCATCCATTTGTTCTTGTCTGAAGCAAGTCCAAATGCAGTTTTCATGGTAACGGTGTAGAGTGGCTCATAAACCCTTTGATGAAGTTAAAAGCCTACCTTGACCACGATCAAAGCAGGAAGGGGACATCACTGATAAAGTCGTGTGGCTATGACTTCCACGCCCCGAAGGAGACCCGACATGTCCGACTCTCTACGCGGTGATTGTGCACGCCCCCTGTTAGGGTCGGTTAACTCCGATCAGGTTCTGCGAAAGCCGGCAGGCAGCCATGGTCAATCGTTCAGGCTAAAGCGTGGCGCTCTCCTGACATTCGCCCTCCTTCTCGCACTGGTCTCTCCGGCTCCGGGAGCGCCGATCATTTCCTGCCATTGCTTCCAGGATCGCAGCTTCGACCCTGCCGAGCCTCGCCGTGTCGAGCCGTACCTGCTTGCCACCACCCGCAACTCCTTCCTCGCTGTCGCCTTCGGACAGAGCAAGAAGGAGATCGTCCGGCTCCGCATGGCCGGGACCGCAGGCGAGGACCTCTGGGTAGCCTATTACCTGGCGGCAAAGATTAAAGTTCCGGCAGGCGAACTGCTGCAATCGAGAAACAAGACCGATTCCTGGCTCAACGTCTTGGCAGCGCGGGGAATCGACCCAGGGCAGATCGGACCCTTCTTCGGCAACGTTCTGGCGGCAGGCGGAAATGACCAGGCGCTGGCCGACGCCGCCGCCGATGAGACGCTTGGCATCGTAGCCGGAGTTGCGCCAGGAGATCTGATTAAATTCCGGGAGCGGGGGGCGGATACGGGCGAGATCATTCTCGCGCTGCTAATCGCGCAGCGCATCGGCCGGCCAGCCTTAGACCTCCATGCGGAAGTGCAAGCAGGCCGAGCTACGTGGGGCGGGCTGCTCGATTCGGTGGGCATTCAACCGGCAGAGATGGAGTGGGCGTTGAGAACATTGCAACGGCAGGGCGGATAAAAAGTCGCCCTTATTTCCCGGAGGGTTCTCTCCGGGTAAACTGACAACGATTCCAAGAACCTCTGCATTACCAGAAAACCCCGCCCGGATAGCCAGGCGGGGTTTTCGTGCTCAAGAAGCGGTGACAATTGCGACACTGTCAGTTTGTAGGATTAGCCCCGATGTAGCGCGCCCTCGGGCGTATCGGCTGGTCCTGACCGTACTGTTCCATGATATGCGCAACCCACCCTGTCATCCGGCCCAGGTAAAAGAGCAGGACCCCGGCCCTGCCGGGCAAGGACAATTCCCTTTCGAGCATGAGCAGTGCCAAGTCGACCGTCGGATAGGCTCCGCCGAGCAATTCCTCGGCCGCAGTCAGAGCCTCTTTGATGTACCCACTTCTATCAGAAAGCCGGGGCAAGAGATACTTGGCACGCGGGTCAACATCATAGAGCCGGTGACCGAAGCCCGGAACCGGCTCTCCTCTCCTGATCCGGGAGGCAATCACCTCATACAGGCCATCCCGGCCATCGGCCTCATTCAGCAGGCCGTAGATTCTTTCCGTATTGCCCCCGTGGCGGCGACCGAAAAAAGCATGGGTAGCGGCAGCTACCGACGCAAAGGGAGAACACCCTGCCGATGCCGTGCAGCGCGCCACAAAGGACGACATGTTGAGCTCATGATCGGCCACAAGGGTGAGGGCCGCATCGATCAGGCAAAGACTTTCCCGGTCCACGCCCCATTTTCTGGCGAGGCATTCGGCTATTCTGTCATCAGGCCAGCTCCCCGTGACGATCCGCAGCAACCCGTCCAGCATTGCCGCACCCGCTGGTGCGGTGGTTGACGGGGTGAAGCCGAACGCCTTGACGTCGCGGGCATTGAGCAGCGATAGAACGGACAGGAAGATTGCAATCGGCGGTTGACTGACAGGGATCTGGAGCAAGCTCTCCTCGATGAGCTCACGGACATACCCGCCGGACTGCCCTGGGCGAAATCCTGGAAGTTCCCACAACAAGGCAATCGTGTCCTCGAAGGTACCGTCTTCGGCCAGGGTCAGGGCGGACGTCCCCCGGTAGAAGAAGTTCTCATCCCCAATCAGGGTAATGGCTGAATCCAGCAGGGGTGCTCCCCAGTCTGTCGCCTTCTTCAAGGCGGCCTTCGGTGCCTTGTGGACCTCGCTGCGGCTTGCCAGACGTTCCACATCCTGTGCATGGTAGCGCCGGGTTCTCCGCTCGCGGCTGTCCTGTTCCGAGCGGATCAGCCCCCTGCTGACGTAGGCGTAAAGAGTGTTTCGCGAAATCCCGAGGCGTCTGACCGCTTCTTCGGCAGTGTAAAAACGGGCCATCTCTCCCTCGTTATGTTGATTGCTGAATCAAGATTGACCATATATTTAGCGGCCGCTACGATAGCTGTCAACAACCCTGTCGGAGGTGACCCATGATCGAGGCAATCGACCACATCGTTTTTACCGTGAAGAATGTAGATGCGACCTGCGAGTTCTACCAGCGGGTGCTCGGGATGGAGATCGCAACCTTCGGTGAAGGGCGGAAAGCCCTCAGCTTTGGCCGGCAGAAAATCAACCTGCATCAATGGGGAAAGGAATTCGAGCCGAAAGCTGCCGCACCGGCACCGGGAACACAAGACATCTGCCTGATCACCCAAAAGCCCATTGCGGACGTGGCCAGGCATATTGAAGGATGCGGAATCGCGATTGAGGAGGGCCCTGTTCGCAGAACCGGCGCAGCAGGGCCGATCCTGTCCATCTATTTTCGCGACCCGGACGGCAATTTGATAGAAGTTTCCAACTACCTGTAGGGATTATCCTGGCGAATGAGAAAGGGCCGCACCTCAGACTGGCAGACAGTGTTCGAGCCTTGCTGGCTCAAGCTTGACCCATGCAGTGCTTTGTTAAGGCATCGGTCAGATTGCAGTTATCTATACGCGTTGACCAACATGAAACACATCTGGGCGATGGCGCCGAAAGGAGGGAAGAGTGTTCCAGGGGGTCTAAAACGGTCGGCTAAGATTTTCCGAATCGATCCAGAAGGTGGCCAAACGGGGACCAATTCTCTGAAGGCGGCTGGCCGGTTTGGTCAAAATATGTCCTGATCCGGCACCAGGGTTGTAACGATCCAAAGCAGTATTCCCGAATCACGTGCTCATAGACGGGATCATTCCAAAACCGCCGTAAGAATGGACATTCTTTCATAAAGATGCAAGGTCCCATCACCAAGCCTGATAGATGCAGAGTTTTCGTCAAGAACCTTTTTTTAATCCTAACCGAAAATAGGCGATTTACAAAAGAGGGGTATTGTCGAAGTAGTATTCTGATTAGATCAAACCGTTACAACTTCTCTCCTTGTAAGTTTGTCCGATTAGTCATTTTAGCTCCCTGGGGGGTGGAAAAAGGTTGGATGTGCCCGATTTCCCACATCTCCTGACATAATGGCAAAGCCCACCCGGGTCAACAAATGGGCTATCGATATTTTAGAGGATGTGTCAAAAAAAAGCCCCACAGTCTGGGAGGGCAGAGCCATGGGGCAAAATTCTTTTTAGGAGGTTTTGAAGAAGGCTGTTTCGGGTTCGCCTGCCACAGCAAACCTTGTTTTTCTCTCCTGGTTGTCTGCCACAACAACCCTTCGATGGTTTTCAAAATATCTGATCCCTTAAAAATAACATACGTGGATATTGGTAAAAAATGTGCCCTTCTTTCACGAATATCAACTGTGCAAAGCCACAGCATGGTCTCAGAAATCCTGTATTCCAGAACATCGCCGATAGGCTGCTCAGAAAGGGAAGGTGATTTTAAAGTTTGAATGCCCAGCGGGTTTTGAACAAGAACGGATGACGGCTTTGGCATCAGAACAGACGGCGGGGTTCATCAGAATATGCGCCTGAAGGTTACCTCGGTGCCTATGCTCTGATCCACAACCACCCCGCCGCAATCGCCAGGGTAAGGAAAGTTACGGGAATGCCGACCCGGGCGTGCTCGCGCCAGGAGATGGCGATGCCGAGGCGCTCGGCCTGGTCGATGACGATGATGTTGGCGATGCTGCCGACGATGAAGAGATTGCCGGCCAGGGTGCTCGCCAGCGCCAGGATCGGTCCGGCCAGGGGGTGGGTGGCGGCCGGCAGCAGCAGCATGGCCGCCGGCACGTTGGAGACGAGGTTGGAGAGGACCACGGTGACGCCGAAGAGGGCGGCGGGGCCGGTCAGGTCGAGGCCGGCCGCCGCCAGCTGCCGCAGGGCGCTGGCCAGCATTCCCGAGGCGGCCAGGGCGTGGTTGACGACGAACAGGCCGATGAAGAGGACCAGCAGGTGCCAGTCGACCAGGCCGAGCACCGTCCGCGAGGAGGTCCGGCGGCTGGTCAGCAGGAGTGCAGCCGCACCCAGGGCGAGAATTTCCCGCGGCCAGGGGGCGAAGAGGAAGGCTGCAGTCAGCAGAACCAGCACGGTCAGTCCCTTGCCGGTCTGCCAGCGGCTGAACGCAGGGGCCGGCACCTCCGGCACCGGCGTCGGCCGGTGCCAGGCGCCGCGGCCAAGTCGGGCGACGACCCACCAGACCACACCCAGCCCGAGCAGCGCCGGGACGCCGGCATCGAGCAGGTAGCCGGCGAAGGAGAGCTGCAGTGCCTGGCCGATCAGCATGTTCTGCGGGTTGCCGATCAGAGTGGCGGCCGAGCCGACGTTGGCGGCCAGCGCCAGGGCGAGGAGGAACGGCTTCGGGTCGAGACCGCGCCGCGCGCAGCCTTCGGCCAGCACCGGCGCCATCGCCAGGCAGACGATGTCGTTGGCGAGCAGCGCCGAGAGCCCCCCGACGACGGCGACGAGCAGAGCGAGCAGGGTCTCCGGGGCCACCTCCGCGGCGGCCAGCCGACGGGTAAGCCGGGTGTAGAAGCCGCCGAGGCGGAACTGGGCGGAGACGACCATCAGGCCGAAGAGCAGGGCGACGGTCGGCACGTCCACCGCCAGCCAGGCCTCGGGGAGACTGATTTTCCCCGTTGCCAGCAGCCCCAGCGCTCCGAGCAGGGCGACTCCGGTGCGGTCGAGGGCCAGCCCGGGGATGCGCCCCAGGACCATGCCGAGGTAGACGAAGAGGAAAACGAGAAGAACGGTGCGGTCCACGGGTATCCTTGGCGGGTAGCTTCGTTCAGTTGCCCGCGGCTACGCCGCGAACCGTCGCCTCGGTCATCAGGCCGCGCTTGAGCAACTCGATTTTCAGCCGCTCCGAGATGTCGCTGGCGAGCAGGCGCTCCAGGCGGACGTCGAGAACGTAGGCCTTGATCTTGAGCCGGGTGAGGAAGGTGCGGTCGAACCGGTCGTCGATCAGGACCGCAATCGGCTTTTTCAGGTAGACGTACGGAGAGCAGGCCGCCGCCTCCCGCGCCAGCTCCTTGACCTGCTGGACGTCGGTGTTGGCCGGCAGGTGGAATTCCACGACGACCATTTCGTCGAGGGCGCCGCTATTGGAATTGGCGACGGCCACGCCGAGGACCACGGAGTTGGGCAGGGTGACCGTGCTGTCGTCGAAGGTATGCACGCGAGTCGAGCGCAGGCCGATGTTGGTCACTTCGCCGTAATCGTCGCCGACCTGGATCATGTCGCCGACCCGGAACGGGCGGTCCATGAGGATGAGGATGCCGGCGATGATGTTCTTGATCAGGTCCTGGGCGCCGAGGCCGAGGGCCAGGCCGGCCGAGGCGCTGATGGCGAGGATGGTGTTGAAGGGGGGGCTGAAGATGGCGAAAATGACGAAAGCGAGGGCGCCCACCCAGACAAGAAGGCGCAGCACCGGATAGGCGCTGGAGATGAAGAGGCGGTAGCGGGCGAACTTGTTGGCGAGAATCTCCGACAGCAGCCGCATCGCCCTGAGGAAGCCCCAGGTGAGCAGGCAAAAAATCAGGGCGGCGGCGATCCGGAACGGGGAAAAGCTCTCGAGGAAGCTCTTGATCGTTTCATCCATGACAAGCCCCTTCAGTAAAGGATGTTCATCGCTTCCAGGACCTGGGCGGTCGGACCGAAGAAGATCGGGTTGAGGCTGTAGCGCAGCGGTGACTCGTCCTTCTCATTCCGTACCGTCAGCAGGATGTTGAGCTCGACCAGGTAGTCGAGGACCATCCGGCCCTCAAACGGGTCCTGGCGAAAGATTTCGCAATATTCGGCGCTGGTGAGTTCACCATGGCTGAGAACTTCACCCAGGGCGAACAGGTAGTCCCGCCCCAGCGCCCGGATAAACCCATATTCAGGCTTGCCGAGGGGGGAAGCCTTGATCGTCTTGTCTCCCTCATCGTAGGTGACCGAGAGCAACCAGAAGTAAATGGCAGCTTCGATGCTCCCCGACGAAGCTTCGAAAAGCTCACGAAAGAATTTTTCTTCTCTGGCGGCCAGCGTTTCCTCGGTCGGCTCAGGCTCGTCGGCATCAGTCTCGAAAATCAGCGGCAGACCGGAAGTCCGGTGCCGCAGCAGGATGGCATCGCGGATCTCATCCTGGTCATGGAAGAGCGTGCGGACCTGATGGGTGAAGTATTGGCTGATGCCCAGGTGGTGGTCGAGCCGGGCCCAGGAGAATTTCCGAAAGGTGACCAGCCAGAGACAATGGCGGCGCGTGGCCATGAGGACAAAGAGAAACGCCTTGACCGCCCGGAAGCCGCCGATGATCCGCAGGCCAAGCCGGAATCCCTCCTCGATGATCAGGACGCGCCGCGGCCCGGCCAGCAGGTGCGTGACCAGTTCATCGACGGAAGTCAGTTTTTTCTCGATGCCGAGGATGTCCCCGAAAAAATGAAGCACGTCCGCTTCCGATTGCAGTCGGCTGCGAATTTCCATGCGCAGGAACTCTGCCTTGCTGCCGAACTGGCTTTCGAAGCAATTGACCAGTGAGGTCTTGCCGCTGCCTTCGGGACCGATGAGGGCAACGCTGCAGGCCTTGCCCGCCTGCCAACGCCTGAAGATTTCTTCCAGATCTTCCAGTTCATCTTCGCGGGCGACGAGAAATTCGCGATGTTTCAGCGGGCCCAGGGTGAAGAGTCGCTGATAGAGCGCCGGAAGACGGCGGGTCCGCTCAAAGATCTGTGTCCGGGATGGCAGATCGGTGAGGGTCAGCAGGGCCTCCTCGGTTTTGCCGCTCACCCCGAGAAGTGCCTGGATATTTTTCAGCAGGTTGCCGGTCTGGGCGATGCCGCTGCCGGCGGAACGAAGCATTTCTTCACGGCCCTGTTCCAGAACGGTTTGCGCTCTTTCACGAAGTTCGAGGAGCTTCCTGAACAGCTGGCGACCGAGGTGGCGCAGGGTTTTCTCCCGGCTGTCGACGCTTTCGAGCTCCTGCCGCAGCGTCCGGGTGAACTCCTGGTGTTCCCGGGTGAAGTGTTCGGGCAGTTCCTCGAAAAAGGTCGTGAGGGGGGAAAGAGAGGTGGGAAGCGCGTTCTGAGCCTCGGCCAGGACCTCCAGAGCCAGTTCGGCCGAACCGATGGCCCTGGCGGTCAGGGCCGCGGACTCCGGCGTTTCCTTGCCGGTCATCGCCAGCCGCTCTTCCAGGTCGTCGGCCGCCATTTCCAGGTGAAACCGCACGCCGCGCCAGATGTCGGCGATGCGCGAGGCGGTCTGCTGATAGAGTTTCTCGTACTGCTTGACCTGCGGGTGGCGACCGGGCTCGGGCCAGGCGGCGAGGATCTCCTCAGCCATGCCGCGCGGGGTCAACTGCAGGTTGGTTTCGGCCAGGTAGCGGAGGCGGGCGGCCAGCGGTTTCATGAATCGCCAGACCAGAGCGGCCAGGCCTTCTTTGCCGGCCGCCGGCTCCATCTCCGCGACAGGAGGGGGCGGGAGCTCATCCGGCAGTGCCGCCGTGGCGCGGGCATAGGCGCGGGCGATCTGGGCCGGCAGCGCCTCGACCGGTTTTTTCCGGGTAGCGAGATTTCTCAGTTCACGGTCGACGGCCGGGCGGATTTTGCGGAATATCCACGTCAGCTGCCCGTCGATCTCGGTCGCCAGGCGGTGGAGAACTGCCTGGTCCAGGGCGGGCGCCGCCTTCGATTCCTGCAGCACCGCCGCCAGCTTTTCGCGACTTTTGCCCAGGTTGACGCCGGCTTCGTCGAGGGCCCGCCCGGCATTTTTCAGGGCGGCCTGCAAGCGGTCCGTCGCTCTCGCCAACTCGGCGGCGAACGCCGCATCGAGGTCGAAGAGAAACGCCTCGACGGTCGCCCGCAAGCCTCCATCGTCCGGGGCTGTCGGGGGCCTTTCCGGGCCAGGCGGCTCTGGCGGCTGTGTGTCGGGATCGGAGGAATTCATGTCGGCCAGTCCTGAAAACTCGGGTTAATGACTCAATGCGGAGCCTCCGCAGGGGATGGGCGGTCTTTGAGTGCCTTCGGATGGGCCGGGGAGCCCACGATGCCGCAGTAATTCTAGCCGCGGCAGAGGCCCCCGGCAAGGGGAAGGTTGTCGGGATGCGGCTTCTCCTAAAGCCATTTCTTCCGGCGGAATACGACGAGCATGCCGCCGGCCAGTCCGAGCATCAGACCCCAGGCCAATGCATATCCCCAGCGCCAGCGCAATTCCGGCATGTGGTCGAAATTCATTCCCCAGACGCCGGCGAGGAAGGTCAGCGGGATGAAGATCGTGGCGATGATGGTCAGCACCTTCATGATCTCGTTCATCCGGTTGCTGACGCTGGAGAGGTAGATGTCGAGCATCCCGGCCAGAAGGTCGCGGAAGGTCTCCACCGTGTCTATGACCTGGATGGTGTGATCGTAAACATCGCGCAGAAAGACGCCGGTAGTCTCCTGCATCAACGGCGATTCCACCCGCTGCAGGGCGCCGATCCCCTCACGCAGCGGCCAGACCGCCTTTCGCAGCAGAATCATTTCCCGCTTGAGATGATGAATCTGCTTGACGGCTGCCGGTGAGGGCGCGGCGATCAGTTCCTCTTCCAGCAGTTCGATCCGGTCGCCCAGCTTCTCCAGTACCACGAAATAGCTGTCGACCACCGAGTCGAGCAGGGCATAGGCCAGGTAGTCGGCCCCCATGCGACGAATCTTCCCCCGGTTGTTGCGGATGCGGTCGCGGACCCCGTCGAAAATATCGCTGCTCCCCTCCTGGAAGGAGAGGACGAAATCGGTGCCGAGGACCAGGCTGACCTGCTCGGTGCGGATTTCCGTCTTCGCCTCGTCGAAATGGAGGCGCTTGAGGACCAGGAAGAGACAGGTTTCGTAGTCCTCGAATTTGGGCCGGTGCCCCGTTTCGAGGATGTCCTCCATCATCAGCGGATGCAGGTCGAAGCACTTGCCCATGGTTTCGATGACATCGACCTGATGCAGGCCGTCGATGTTGATCCAGGTGACGGTCGGCTTGCCCCGGACGAGGCAGCTGCGGGCGGCATCTTCCGGCCGGATGGGAAGCTCCTGGAGCTGCTCGGCATCGTAGCCGATCGCCTGGATGCCGACCTGCTCCATCCGCTTTTCCCCGATGTGCATCAGGGTGCCGGGGGAGGCGCCGACTTTCTTGAGTGATTTTTTGACCAGCCGTTTGCGCATCAGGACTCCTCCGCAGGAATTTCTGCCGCCTGTTGGAAAATATAACCGAATTGCGGCAGTTTTTCTTCGGAGGCTGCACATAGGGTCCAACTATGCGAAAAATTGACATTTTTATCCTGCGGGAGGATAATGAAAAAAGAGAGAGAAGTATGTTCTTTGACAACCGAACAGCAGACGCAGAAAACGCTTGCGGATTGTTTTGTCAATCCGGATCGGAATAATTCAACAGGTGAAAACTGGAGAGTTTGATCCTGGCTCAGAACGAACGCTGGCGGCGTGCTTAACACATGCAAGTCGAACGTGATCCGGCCTTCGGGCCGGTGAAAGTGGCGCACGGGTGAGTAACACGTGGATAATCTACCCGATGATCCGGGA
>DASPGW010000135.1 GCA_035620395.1 Desulfuromonadales bacterium
CGGCCCCACCACAGGAAGCCTCCCATGACCTCTCCCCTATCCCCCGCCGATGCCATCGTCGTCGGCGCCGGCCCGAACGGCCTGGCCGCGGCCATCGAGCTGGCCCGCGCGGGTCTGAGCGTTACCCTGATCGAGGGGGAAGAGCAGATCGGCGGCGGGGTGCGTTCGGCGCCGCTGACCCTTCCCGGCTTCGTCCACGACGTCTGCTCGGCGGTCTATCCCCTGGGAGTGGCCTCTCCCTTCTTCACTACCCTCCCCCTTGCCGAACACGGCCTGGAGTGGATCCACCCCCCCGCGCCCCTGGCGCACCCCTTGGACGACGGCACCGCCGTCATCCTGGAGCGCTCGTTTTCGGCGACCGCCGCCACGCTGGGGGAGGACGGCGAAGCCTGGCGGCGGCTGCTGCAGCCGCTGGCGGAGGGGTGGCCGCAGCTTGCCGGTGACATTCTTGCTCCGCCCCACCTCCCCCGCCATCCGCTGCTGCTGGCCCGCTTCGCCCGCCACGCCCTGCGCTCGGTGCAAGGGCTGGCTGAAGGGGAGTTTCGCGGGCTGCGCGCCCAGGCGCTGCTGGCGGGGCTGGCGGCCCATTCCTTTCTCCCCCTCAACCGGCTGGCCACGGCGGCCATCGGGCTGGTCCTCGGTCTGCTCGGCCATGCGGTCGGCTGGCCGATCCCCCGCGGCGGCGCCGGCAGCCTCGCCGCGGCGCTTGCCGGGCATTTTCAATCCCTGGGCGGCAGGATCGAGACCGGTAAGGCCGTGCGAACCCTCGACCAGTTGCCCGCAGCCCGCACCATCCTCCTTGACGTGACTCCCCGGCAGCTCCTCGCCATCGCCGGCGACCGCCTCGGGTCCGGCTACCGCCGGCGGCTGGAGAGCTACCGCTACGGTCCCGGGGTCTTCAAGATCGACTGGGCACTGGCCGGACCGATCCCCTGGCAGGCACCTGAATGCGCCCGGGCCGGCACCGTCCACCTCGGCGGTACCCTGGAGGAGATCGCCGTCGGCGAGCAGGCCGTCTGGCAGGGCCGTCACCAGGAGCGACCCTTCGTCCTGCTCGCCCAGCCGAGCCTCTTCGACCCCTCCCGCGCCCCGGCCGGCTGCCATACCGGCTGGGCCTACTGCCACGTCCCCAACGGTTCCACCACCGACCTGAGCGAAGCGATCGAGCGGCAGGTGGAGCGCTTCGCGCCGGGCTTTAGGGAACTGATCCTGGCGCGCCATACCCGCACCGCCGCCGGCTACGAACTCTACAACCCCAACTGCATCGGCGGCGACATCAACGGCGGCGTCCAGGACCTGCAGCAGATCTTCGCCCGGCCGGTGCCGGGGCTATCCCCCTACGCCACCGACCGCGCAGGACTCTACCTCTGCTCCTCCTCCACCCCCCCCGGCGGCGGCGTCCACGGCATGTGCGGCTACCACGCCGCCCGGGCGGCGCTCCGGCATCTGAAGTAATCATTCGAAACTCGAAAAACAGTCTCACGCGAAGACGCGAAGAACGCGAAGGTCACCGGACTACTAATCGTCACGCTGTCCTGATGTCTTGGAATTTCTTCGCAGCCTTCGCAGCTTCGCGTGATATGGCGCCTTATTCGTCCCGCCCCAGCGACCGCAAGACCTCCCGAAACTCCAGATCGGCCAGCGACACCGGCGGGAAGTAGGTCCCCACCAGTTCCCGGTGCCACCAGCAGCCGCTCCTTCGCCGTTCCTCAGGCGTGGTGAAACGGTAGCGGTAGTAGAGGGCGCGGACGTACTTCGGCGGGGCATCGGGAAGCGGATTTCCCTTGAGCAGGGCGAGTGTCGCGGCATCCCCTGCGAGGAGTTTCCCGATCAGGCGGATGAACCAGGAGGGGACGTACGGGGACGGCATGGCGGCGAACCACATCAGCCAGTCGAGGCGCAGATGATAGGGGGCGATCTGCGGCGGCAGGCGGCGCGGGTCGCCCGGCTTTCCCTTGAACTCGTAGGCCCGCCAGGACGCCGTCGTCGGGGCATCTTCGGCCGTTCCCTCCAGGACGATCTCGTAGCGCGGGCGGGTGATGCTGCCGAAGGCCCCGTAGCTGTTGACCAGGTGGCAGGGGTCGTAGGTGGTGTTCATGATCTGGTTTTTTGAGATGAGATTGCGGGCCGGCCTGACGCTCAGCACTGCGACCAGCAGGGCGACCGCCCAGGCCAGGATGGTCAGGAGAAAGGAGGGTTCGACCGGCGGCGGCGTGAGAGGCAGCACCATCCGCAGCAGATTGTCGTCGAAGGTGCTGAAGGCGAGGACGAGGGTCAGGTGGTTGAGCCAGGAGAAGTTGCCGCTGACGATCAGGGACCCCTGGAAGAGGATGGTCAGCAGGCCGGCGATGCCGGCCAGCGGCTGGGGGGCGAAGTAGAAGAACGGTATCACCACCTCCACCAGGTGGTTGAAGAGGACCCCCGCCTGGCGCAGCCGGCGCGGCAGCTGGTGAAAGAACCAGCTCAGAGGGTTCGGCATCGGCTGCGTCTCGAAATGCCAATCGAGGCAGCTGAGATCCCGCCAGCAGGGGTCGCCGCGCAGCTTGATCAGCCCCGCCCCGAACATGACCCGGAAGAGGACCCAGCGCAGCAGCCAGACGATGATCGCCGACGGCTCGGTATCCGCCGCTCCCAGGAAAATCGCCAGGAAGCCGCTCTCCAGCAGAAGCGACTCCCAGCCGAAGCCGTAGAAGGTCTGGCCGATGTTGACGTAGGAGAGGTAGAGCAGCCAGAGAAGCGCCCAGATCGCCATGGAGACGCCCGTCCCGAAGCATTCGGAGACACCGGCGGTCGCCAGGACGGCCAGCAGCACACCCAGCCAGCCGAAGAAGGCGAAGGCGCGGTCGTTCGGAAAGAGGTGGAAGATGCCGGGGGCGTGGCGGAAGCTGACCTGGCGGATAAACCGTGGGGCGGGAAGCAGTCCGTTTTCACCGAGGAGCGGCCGAAACTGATTCACCACGGCGAGGAAGGCGCAGAGGTAGATAATCCCCAGGCCCCTCTGAAAAACGAAACGGGTCAGCCAGTAGCCGTCGCTGCCTTCCATGGCGAAACGCCCCCTGCCCACTGTCGTGGTGAACCGCTATTCGAAGTATAGCAGGCGGAGGGAAAAGCAAAAAAGGATGGCGTCCGTCGGGTTCCTGGATTATCCTACGCAAAAACAAACACATCCGCGATTCACCGGACTCCGATGACGTTACCCGGCATATCCTCGAAAATAGCCATGTGGATCGTACTGTCGCTGCTCCTGGCGATGCTGGGGATGTCCGGCTGCACCCGTTATTACCCGGCGCCGGCCAAGCCCCCCGCGCCCCGCCTACCTGCGCCCCTCAAGCCCGCACCGCCTCCTGTGCAGTCCCCCGCACCGCCGGCATTCTCCGATCCGATTGCCGCGCTGCTCGACGAAGTCGCCTCCGGGCGGGAGGAATCGACGCCCCTGGAGAAAATGGGCTATTCGACCCAGGTCGGCGCCTTTGCCAACCTCGACTATGCCGTGCGCCTGGAACGCCTGCTCGATGCCAGAGGCATCGACGCCTACTATTTTCGCCACGAATCCGGGCTCTACAAGGTCCGCTTCGGCAACCATGACAGCTACCGGGCGGCCCGTGCCGAGGCGGAACAGTTGAAGGCAAAGGGGCTGATCGACGAATTCTTCATCGTCATCCCGGACGACTACGCCGCCGCCCGCATCCGGCGCAGCGGCCAGGGCGACCTGCGCGAGGAACTGGTCCGGACCGCCCGTCGTTTTCTTGGCGTCCCCTACCGCTGGGGCGGCACCGACCACCAGGACGGATTCGACTGCAGCGGCCTGACCATGGTCTGCTACCGCCTCAACGGCCTCAACCTCCCGCGCATCTCCCGCAACCAGTTCGCGGCCGGACGGCAAGTGCCCCAGGCCCAGCTGCGCCCGGGCGACCTGGTCTTCTTCGCCACCAGAGGCGGCAGACAGGTCTCCCACGTCGGCATGTACATCGGCAATGGCAAGTTCATTCACGCTCCCCGCACCGGCGAGCAGGTGCGCATCGAACAGCTCTCCACTCCTTTTTACGACAGAACCTTCCTGGGCGGACGCAGCTATTTTTGATGGGTGTTCGGAATCCCCTGGTGAAAAATTGGATTTATATTGTTCGAGTCAGATACGCCTCACCTCTTGGGTTTCGGAGATAACGACGGGAAAAAGCAGGAAGCTCAATCCAGCGCCGGCACCCTGAGAACGGTACTTTCCGTCCCCTTGCGCATCGAGTCCAAACTCATAGCTCTCGTAGCGGGGCCCACCAGAGGGTCACCGCTGCCATAATTGAGATTAAAAGGCATCTGGCCAATCGGCCAAGGGTCGGCTGGAACTTCAAAGCGCGTTAGCTTTCGTTCGGGATGAGGATCAAAAAAGGGGTACAGTTACAATATCCCGGGAACCTTTTGGCTCCCTGATGCATCTACGTAGTGAAGCCGCAAAAAGGAGATTCGCGCATGACAATGGCAGTGGATTACGGCACATCGTCGGGCGAAATTCCGGATCAGGACCTCGTGGACCGCGTCCGCAACGGGGACGGCGCCTGCTTCGAGTTGATCATGCGGCGGCATAACCGGCGTCTCTACCGTATCGCCCGGGGGATTCTGCGCAACGACGTCGAGGCCGAAGACGCCGTTCAGGAGGCCTATGTGAGGGCCTATGAGAAACTGGATCGATTTAAAGGGGATGGCCCTTTTTCCGCCTGGTTGGCCAAAATCACCGTCAACGAGGCGCTGGGGCGTCTGCGGGGGGCAGTTTCCGCAAAAAACAGCTTTTCGCTGGACGACCCGGAACGAGGAAATGAGGTGAATTCCATGGCTGAACTGACCTTTTCCGGACCCAACCCGGAACAGAGCGTTGCGCGGGGAGAATTCCGCCGGCTGCTGGA
>DASPGW010000136.1 GCA_035620395.1 Desulfuromonadales bacterium
AGGGGCAAATCGCTCTGACCGAGCTGGAAACCCGGATGCTGCGCCTTTTCTTTCAGAGGGAGGGGGAAGTTCTCTCCCGCACCGAGCTGCTCGAATCGGTCTGGGGGATGGCACCGGACACCGAGACCCGCACGCTCGACAATTTCATCGTCCGCCTGCGCAAATACTTCGAGACCGACCCGGCCCGGCCGGTCCATTTTCTGACGGTGCGCGGGCGTGGATACAAATTCGTGCGGGAAACGAACGAAAAAGCGTAGGGAGCAGGCCTTGTGCCTGCCCACGGCAGGGCACCCGCGCTTGTGCGCCGAAGCGCTTCAGCGCGCAGGCGCAAGGGGCACCCCTACCCCCCCAGCACTTCCTGCCGGAAAACCTCCGCCCCCATCTCTTCAACGAGCTTGCCGAGGCGACAGCGACGGTCCCTGGCCTTGAACCACTGGACGATGTGGCCGACAATCGCCAGCGCCTCCGCGTCGCTCGGCACATGCTCGAGCAGCCTGACCGACAGGCGCGGCTGACTGCCGCCATTGCCGCCAACCATCACGTTCCATCCCTTGGGGGTACCGATCAGCCCCACGTCCTTGATGCAGACCTCGCCGCAGTCGTTCATGCAGCCCGAGACCCCCATCTTGAACTTCCACGGGAGTTCCATGCCGTGGTAGCGGCGGTCCATCTCCAGCCCGACCGAAACCGAATCCTGCTGCCCGCGTTTGCAGTAGTCGGTGCCGGGACAGACTTTGACCGAACGGACACAGAGGCCGATGGCCGCCCCGGGCTTTTCGCCCAGTTCGGCCCAGACCTCGTCAAGTTTTTCTTCGGGCAGACCGATCATGGCAATGCGCTGGGCGCTGGTGAGTTTGAGCGACTTCGCGCCGAAGCGTTCGGCGACGTCGGCGATCTTGCGCAGGGTGGCGGCATCGGTGATGCCGCCGGGGATGTGCGGCGCGATGGCGTAGGTTTCCTTGTCGCGCTGGATGATCGCCCCCTTCTCCTGGATATCCTTTTTCATCGGATGGGCCTCCCGAAAAGCAGTTCCGGCCGCCACATTCCGGGCGACCGGAGACCCTGCTGATTTTTGTTCGGGAGGTTTTACCGGGAATGGAGGCGATTTGTCAAGCCGGGGCTTACAGCACTTTCTTTTTCCAATGGTGGGCGAGCTTGGTGCCGTAATGGCCGAGCAGGGTGACGACCGGCAGCGTCGCCAGGACAAGCGCTACGTAGAGCCCTTTTCGAGTCCCGCCCCCGGCCAGGAGTCCGGGGTCGGCATAGCGCAGGCTTACGGCCGACAGAACCAGCAGGAGGAGGGTCGCTGCCAGCCCGATCTTCTTGTAGAAGATCATCGCCCGCTCGCCATGAAACCGGGTGCGCCAGTCGTAGATCCCCGAAGCCATCGAGACCGGAATGACCGCCAGCACCACGCCCAGCAGATAAAAAACCGCATGCTCCAGACCGGGGCTGGCGTTCAGCAGGGTCAGCAGCAGAAAGAGAACGGCTGTGGGAATCAGACCGTTGGGAAAGTGGGCCGCCACCGGGTGCAGGACGAAGGTGGCGAGCATGTCGTGCAGCAGGTTGACCTTCTCCTGCTCGAGGGGAATGAACTTCGAGCGGTCGGCGCCGCAGACCGGGCAGGACTCGGGCGGCTCCGCTCCCTCGTGGACGTAGCCGCAGATGGTGCATTTCCATTTTCTGACCATCTCAATCCTCCCGGAGCCGTCAACACCAAGAGTTTAACTGCCGGCAACCTGCATGCAAGGCCCTCAGCGGCCGCTGCCCGGATAAATCGGGCGCTGGCCGGCAGAAAGCGGTTGAAACCCGGCCCGTATTCCTTATAATCGACACACTGTTTTGAAGGTCATGGACCAAGGGAGCAGGGATCGGCTTTACACTGCTCCCCGGCCCCTTCAACGGAAAAGGAGACAATGCGATGAAAGCTGTTCTGCTCGATGGTTTTGGCGGCCTGGAGGTGCTCAAGGTCGGCGAGGTCGATAAACCCGCGCCAAAAGCAGGGGAAGTGCTGATCAAGGTCGCAGCGACGTCGATCAACCGCCCCGATCTGGTGCAGCGCGAGGGGAAATATCCGCCGCCGCCCGGCGATTCGGAAATCCTCGGCCTGGAAGTGGCCGGCACCATCGCCGAACTGGGCGCCGGGGTCAGCGGCTGGCAGAACGGCGACCGGGTCATCACCCTGGTCGGCGGCGGCGGCTACGCCGAATACGCGGTCGCCTACGCCAGCCACCTGATGCGCATCCCCGAGGCGATGAGCTACGAGGAAGCGGCCTGCGTCTGTGAATCGTACATCACTGCCTTTCTCAACGTCTTCATGATCGGCGAACTGCGCGACGGCCAGACCGCCATCCTGCACGGCGGCGGCGGTGGCGTCAATACCGCCGCAATCCAGTTGGCCAAAGCACTCACCCCAAACGCCAAATTGATCGTCACCGCTCACCCCAGCAAGAGCGAGCGGGTGAAGCAGCTTGGCGCCGATCTGGTCATCGACTACACCACCACTCCGGACTTCTCCGAGGTGGTCAAGGAGTTCACCGGCAAGAAAGGGGTCGATGTCATCCTCGACCACGTCGGCGCCAAGTACCTCGCCCCCAACATGAACTCCCTCGGCTACAAGGGAAAGCTGGTCATCATCGGCGTCATCAGCGGCATCAAGGCCGAGCTCAACCTCGCCCTGATGATGGTCAAGCGCCAGCAGATCATCGGCTCGGTGCTGCGCTCGCGCCCCGTCCCGGAAAAGGCGGAGATCGTCGCCGAGTTCACCCGCCGGGCGCTGCCGAAGTTCGCCGACCGCACCATCGTCCCGATCATCGAGAAAGTCTTCCCCCTCGCGCAGGTGGCCGAAGCGCACCGGATGATGGAAGAAGACAAGCATTTCGGGAAGATCGTATTGAAGATGGGCTAGTGGCAAGCGGCACGAGGCAAGAGCAAGATCTCCGCCTCGTGCCTGCTTGTTCTTCCTCCAGCCTCCAGCCTCGTGCCATTTGCCCATGTATAACAAGGCCCACTTCGACTGGGATACGCTCCCGCCCCTCACCTCGCCCCGCCGACAGCTCGACCTTGCCGGCGTAGCGTTGGGTTTGATCAACCTGCCGCCGCAGGAGGGATACACCTTCACCCACACCCACCGGGAGCAGGAGGAGGTCTATATGGTTCTCGAGGGGGCCGGCCGCCTGCTGATCGACGGTGAGGAAGTTCCCCTCGCTGCAGGCGACATGGTCCGGGTCGACCCGGCCAGCAAAAGGGCACTCAAGAACGACGGCGACACCCCCCTGCGCCTCATCTGCGCCGGGGCGGTGCCGGCCAGCTATCCGAAGCACCCCGAATCGCGCTACCTCATCGACGACGGGGTTCCCGACTACGACGACATCCCTCCCTGGTACGCCGGCAATGCAGCGGTAGCGGCGAAGAACACCGAACTGAAAAAGCGCTACGAACGCACGCAACAGAGACGGAAAAGCGTTAAAGTCCATGACGTGTAGCCAGTTCCTTCACCAAGCACCATTCGCCGGTTTACCATGAACAAAGCCAACATCGTCCTCATCGGCATGCCCGGCGCCGGCAAAAGCACGGTCGGGGTGGTGCTGGCCAAGCGTCTCGGCTTCGATTTTATCGACACCGACGTCCTGATCCAGGCCCGACAGGGGCGGCGGCTGCAGGAGATCATCGACGCCGAAGGCCTTGCCGCCTTCCGCCAGATCGAGGAAGCAACCCTGCTTTCCCTTTCCTGCCGCCGCACGGTGGTCGCCACCGGCGGCTCGGCAGTCTATAGCGAAGCGGCGATGGGGGCACTGAAAGCGAACGGCACGATCGTCTTTCTCGACACCCCCCTCGAAGAACTGATGCTGCGGGTTCGCGACATGGACACCCGGGGGATGGTCATCGACCCCGGGGAGACCTTTCCCGACCTCTTCGCCCGCCGCCTCCCCCTCTACCGCCGATGGGCCGGGCTGATTGTCGACGACCGCGGCAAGTCGGTGGAGGAACTCGCCGCCGAAATCGCCGACCGACTCCAGGACCATCTCCCCACCTCTGCCTGATCTGGCTTGTCCCTTGCAAAACCCCGGGTTGCGGGAACGAGGCACGGGATGGCCAAGGTCAGCACACCCCTCCTGAAAAAGCCCCCCTGCTTTCCCGACGCCTGGCACGGAAGGGAGGACAAGATGCCATTTCACGGACAGTGGTGCCGCAGATCGTTCCTCAAGGCTTCATTGCTCGCCGGCCTCACCCTTTTCGGCGGTCAGACCGCCTGGCCCCGCGAACTGTCGGACGAAGGCTTGCCGCTCGGGAAGCTCTCCCTGTTGAACATCCACAGCGGCGAGCGCCTGGCGGTGACCTACCGTGACCGCTCCGGCGAATACGACCTGCAGGCCCTCGACGAGCTCAACTGGCTGCTGCGCTGCCACCACACGGGGGAGGTCCATCCGATCGACGTGCGCACCCTCGAATATCTCAACCTCGTCGACCAGCGCCTCGGCGGCAGCAACGAGATCCACATCATTTCCGCCTACCGCTCTCCCGCCTACAATGAGCTGCTGCGCCAGAAGGGGCGCCAGGTCGCCAGAAACAGCCTGCACCTGCAGGGCCGTGCGATCGACATCCGCGTCCCCGGTGTAAAGCTGGCCAATCTGCGCCGCGCCGCTCTCGACCTGGAACTCGGCGGCGTCGGCTATTACCCCCGCACCGATTTCGTCCATATCGACTCCGGCGCCTTCCGCATGTGGTAGGCCGACTTCCTGTCAGTGGATAGTTGAGTTTCACACCGGAGGCAACGGCCTCATTTACTGGCTGAAAAATCTTTAGAATATTCAGGACGCTTGTTCAATAAATCGTGATCTCAGAGACCAGCCTCAAGAGGAGATCAAACTCTCCCCGACGAATATGATCAAATACCTACCGATTTTTCGCCGATCAATAGCGGAAAGTGTTGACACCGGTAGACCGACCGGTCTATTATTGCCCCATGACAAAACGGGACACGAGATCTGAACTGCTCAAAGCCGGGATGAAATTGATCGGCTCCCAAGGATACAACGCCACCGGGATCGAGGCGGTGTTGAAACTGGCGGGAGTACCAAAAGGCTCCTTTTACCACTACTTCGGAAGCAAGGAGGCTTTCGGGCTGGCAGTTATCGAGGAGTTTGCAGGCAGATTTCTGGCGCGGCTCGATGTTTTTCTCTCTAACGAGGCTATAACTCCTCTCAACCGGCTGCGGATCTTTCTTGAAGCTGGGCTGGAGCGGCTATCAGCCCACGAGTGCACAGTCGGCTGCCTCATAGGGGACCTTGGACAGGAACTGGCAGCCCAGAACGAACGACTCAGGAACCGCCTTGACGAGATCCTCCTCTCCTGGAGGGAGCGTTTCGCCGCCTGCGTCCGCGAAGCACAGCAAGTGGGAGAAATCCCGGCATCGTTAGATCCGCAAATCACCGCCGGCTTCATTCTCTCCGGCTGGGAAGGGGCGGTACTTCGTGCCAAAGTGATGAAATCCCCGCAACCGGTCCGGGAATTTATCGATATCCTTTTCTCAGCCGTCTTGAAAAATCCCTGAGATTTTCCTCCCGCGTTCGGCATTGATCTCGTTCACGAAAACCAGCGAACGACACAACTCATGCACCTAAAAGGAGCAATCACGCATGGCAGCACATCAAATCAGCGAAGAGGTCCGCAGGAACTTTCACCTTTTCTGTGACAATTTTCCATTCCCTGTCATGTTGGTCCATAAGGACAGAACCATCCTGGCAGTGAACAAAACCGCCCAAACGGAAGGCTATCCCACTGGCGTCCGCTGTGTTGAAATGGGGAAAAGGGAGCACCACAAAGGATGCCTGGCTAACCAGGCTCTTGCCGAGCAGACCGCCAAGCGAGTTGTAGCTTACTTCGACTTCCGAGGGGCCGTTCTCGATTCCTACTGGATTCCGCTGGCAG
>DASPGW010000137.1 GCA_035620395.1 Desulfuromonadales bacterium
GGCGACGCGGGAGCCGTTCCGCATGGCCCTGAGCTGCCTGCACCACGCCTACGGCAACGACCTGCCGCCGCTGCCGGTGGTCGCGGCGATTCCGGAGCCGGAGCGCCGGCTGCTGCTGCAGATGATCGAGAAGGGGGTGAACAGCCCGCTCACCTCCAGTTGCGGCCGGCTTTTCGACGCCGTCGCCGCCCTCTGCGGCCTGCGCGACCGGGTCAGTTACGAGGGGCAGGCGGCGCTGGAACTGGAGATGGCGATCGAGGGGGAAGGAGAGGCGGGGTACTACCCCTACGACATCGAGCACGCGGCGGCGGGGTACATCTTCCAGCCGGCGGCCACCATCCGGGCCATTGTCGACGACCTGCAGGGAGGAGTCCCGGTTCCGGCGGTCAGCGCCCGCTTCCACAACACCCTGGCGTACCTCGTCGCCGAGACCTGCCTCCTCGTCCGCGCCGACACCGGCCTGGCCCGCGTCGCCCTCTCCGGCGGCGTTTTCCAGAACCGCTACCTGACCGGGAAGTGCGTGTCGATCCTCAAACGCGGCGGCTTCGAGGTCCTCACCCATTCCCTCGTCCCGCCCAACGACGGGGGGCTGGCCCTTGGCCAGGCGGTCATTGCCGGGTGGCAGGCAGGGGAAAGATAGTCAAGCCGGTTGGCGACACCTGGCACCATAGGAGCCCGGGGGTCCTGAAAGGGAAAGACGGGGAAGCGGAAGACGATGGCTAAACGCCGGAGACCGAAAAAAAGATTTCTGATCAGCTTCGCCCTGGCAGGAGCGCTTCTCGCCGCCGCCTATACGGTCTACCTGGATTTTACCGTGCGGGCGCGGTTTGAAGGCAAACGCTTTGCCCTGCCGGCGAGGGTCTATGCCCGGCCGCTGGAGCTGTATCCGGGCCTGCAGCTGAGCCCTGCGGAATTGATCACCGAACTCGCCCTGCTCGACTACCGCGAGGCGCCCCAACCCCGGGAGCCGGGCACTTATCACTGGAGTAGCGACGCCCTCGACCTGACCACGCGCCCCTTTGTCTTCGCCGACGGCCCCCAGGAGGCGGCGGCATTGCGCGTCGAGTTCGCTGAAGGTCAGGTGAGTGCATTGATCGATCGCGGCGACGGCCAGTCGCTGCAGCTTGCGCGGCTGGAACCGGCCCTGATCGGCGGGATTTATCCCGGGAAAAACGAGGACCGGGTCCTGGTCAAGCTGGACGACGTACCCGGGCACCTGGTCGATGCCCTGATCGCCGTCGAGGACCGCCGGTTTTTTTCCCATCACGGCATCGATCCGAGGGGCATCGCCCGGGCCGTCATCGCGACGGCAAGCGGCGACGGCGTGCAGGGCGGCAGCACCCTGACCCAGCAGCTCGTCAAGAACTTCTACCTGACCGCCGAGCGAACCCTGAGGCGAAAGTTCACCGAAATGGTGATGGCAGTCCTGCTGGAGGCCCATTACAGCAAAGAGGAGATCCTCGAAACCTACCTCAATGAAGTCTACCTGGGCCAGGACGGCAACCGCGGGATTCACGGGTTCGGGCTGGCGGCTCCTTTCTTTTTCGATAAGCCCCTGAGCCGTCTCGACATCTCCGAGGCGGCCCTGCTGGTGGGCATGCTCAAGGGACCGACCTATTTCAGTCCGCGCAGCCATCCCAAACGCGCGCTGGAACGGCGGAATCTCGTTCTGGCGCAGATGGCCGAAACGGGGGTCATTACCGAACAGCAATGGCGTTCGGCCAGGGCGACATCCCTTGGTGTCGTCGCCCGGCCCTCCCGCGGCACCTCTCCGTATCCGGCTTTTCTGAACCTGGCCTATCGCCAGTTGATGCGCGACTACCGCGATGAAGACCTGCGCTCGGAAGGGCTGCAGATTTTCACCACCCTCGACCCACGGGTGCAACATTCGGCCGAAAGCGCCCTGAGCAAACGCCTGGCGCGTCTTGAAAAAAACCGGGGCATGAAGACCGGCACGCTGCAGGGGGCGCTGCTCGTCACCAGTACCCAGAATGCCGAGGTGCAGGCCGTGGTCGGGGGACGTGATCCTCGCTTCGAAGGGTTCAACAGGGCCCTCGACGCCCAGCGGCCCATCGGTTCGCTGATCAAGCCGGTCGTCTACCTTACGGCCCTGCAAGAGCCGCAGAGCTACACCCTGGCGACGCTGCTCGACGACAGCCCCCTGGTTCTGCAGCAACCCGGAACGGACGACTGGGCCCCCCTGAACTACGACAAGGAATTTCACGGCGAGGTGTCGCTGCGAGCTGCCCTGGTGAACTCGTATAACGTGCCGACGGCGAGGCTCGGCCTGGCGCTCGGCGTACCCCGGGTAATGGCGAACCTACGGAGACTCGGCATTGAGCGGGAGCTGCCGGAGCATGCATCGAGCCTCCTCGGTTCGAACGCCCTTTCCCCCCTGGAAGTTACGGAGGTCTATCAGACGATTGCCGGCGACGGCTTTCGTACCCCGCTGCGCGCGATCCGTGCCGTATTGACCGCCGAGGGCGAACCGCTGCAAAGCTATCCGCTCAACGTCGAGCAGGAAATCGAGGCGGCGCCCCTCTACCTGCTGACCGCTGCCATGCAGGATGTGGTGCGCGAGGGAACGGCGCGCGAGCTCGGCGCTTATCTGCCCGCGGACCTCGAAATTGCCGGGAAAACCGGCACCACCGACGACTTTCGCGACAGTTGGTTCGCCGGATTTACCGGCGATCGCCTGGGGGTGGTCTGGGTCGGACGCGATGACAACGGGCCGACCGGGCTGACCGGGGCCTCCGGGGCCATGACCGTCTGGGCCGACATGATGGCCGGCCTGAACCCCGCGCCGCTGATCCTGCCCGAACCGGAAAACATTGAACGGGTCTGGATCGATCCGGTGTCGGGCCTGCTCAGCGACGAGGGATGCCGGGATGCCGTCGAGCTTCCCTTCATCAGCGGCTCGGCACCGACGGAGGCCGCCCCCTGCGGGCCGCGTTCCCTGGGCGGGTCGATCAAGGGATGGTTTGAAAGGACATTCGGACGATGAAAGCCATACGCCGAGCCGCGTCGCTTGCCGCAGCCCTGCTCCTGGCGGGGTGTGCGGTGCTCCAGCCGGGCACCCCGCCGGAACCGTCGCGGAACACGGCGGTGCTGGCTCTGCTGGACAAGGCGCAAGCACAGTCCTCCGCCGGCCAATTGGAGGCAGCCGATGCCTCGCTGGAGCGCGCCTTGCGCATCGAGCCGCGCAATCCCTTTTTGTGGCAGGAACTGGCCCGGGTCCGACTGGGGCAGGGCCAATACCGGCAGGCGGAAAATCTCGCCGCGAAATCCAATGCCCTGGCGGGGGAGGACAAGAGGCTGCGGGCAGAGAACTGGCGGCTCATCGGCCAGGCGCGCAGCAGGCGCGGCGACCAGAAAGGGGCGCAGGCGGCCTTCGAAAGGGCCAAGGGGGAATAATGTGAAGGGGTCAGAAGGGTCAGCTCTCCACATTTGACAACTTTCCGTTGAATCTGTGAAATCGTAGTTTAGACCCCTCTTGATTTTCTCGAGGCCGGCAGCCGGCGGGGCAGGACTGCGGGGCGGCGAGCGAAAAACCCCCTCGATCCCCCTTTACGAAAGGGGGATGAACGGCGCCTTCGGTCGGAGTTGGTGGAAGTTTCGGCCGAGTCAGTTTCCGGGGGAGGGGGCCAGAAGGGGGGCATGTCACCCCCTTTGTAAAGGGGGGCCGGGGGGGATTTCCGCCCTTGCTTTTCGCCCCGAGATGTGCGACCTATAAGACGATTTTAACGTTGACCCGAGCCGCGAGGGCGCCATGGGGATGGGGTGGCGGGAGGTTGAGAAGGAATGAGGCCGTGTCGGCCGGCGGGTGCCGGCTGGTGCGGCTTTTTTGCTTGTAGGAGGCGAAAAATAAATCTGGGCATCTTTCAGTCCTCAGTCTCTTCCAGTGGAAGCTTTTGGCTTTCTGATATTTTTTGTGCACAGGCTAAATATTCCGTTTGAGTAGATCACCGGTTCACGCGCACGCGCGCGTGAACCGGTCAATAACGAGTTGGATGAAGAGAGATTATGAGTAAAGCGAAAGATAAAGATGCAATAGAGTCGGCACGAGCAGTTATTGAATTTCTTAAGGGCCAGTTAGTGGACC